>JAZRTL010000069.1:0-2597 GCA_045652025.1 Eubacteriales bacterium | reverse complement strand
GTACCCCGCGGAGGTTTTTTTTGAAATCAAAAGGGGGGTTACTCCTCTTGGTATTGGCAGCCCTCGCAATAATTGGGATAACCTTGCTTGCATCGTTCATCAATCTTGCAAGGCTCGAAATTATTTTCGCAAATACAATTTGCCGCCTCTTGTAATCTTTCCTCCAAATCCTCGGATATGATGCCGCTATTGATTACCTCGTATATAGCCGCCTTTGCCTCCTCTCTTGTCATTGTAAATACCTCCTATAATAAGTATTGATATATCCCTCGTATTCCTCGACATTGCGCCCATTGGGTGCCGCCCTTAACCTTTCAATACATACCTCGCGTGGCGTATCCATTACAATTATTTCATCCGCCCCGATAAGGTTTGCGTATCGCTCGCGGTCAATCGGAGTATACACATTGCCCGCCAATATAAATGCTTGGTACCAAGAGCCCGCCCTCAAAGCGATTTGCTCCTCAATAGCTTTATGAGCTGCAAATACCACGGGCTTGCAAGAGCTCGGTTTATTGTAGCGAGGCAATGCCGTTACGGCTTGCCAAATATCGTCTATATCAAGCACGATATCGCCCTCGCTTGCACGCTCTTTGGCAAAGGTTGTTTTGCCCGAGCACGGCGCGCCAATAACCAAATAAACCTTTTGATCCACTCGGCGCGGTGCGCCTGCAAATCGGTTATGGATTTGATTGTGGCATTGCCAATGCACGATTTGTATGTTTGCGGGATTTATAGATATTGAGGCATCGTTTACATTGGTATCCGTCAACGGGATTTTGTGGTGGAAAGCCATTGCTCCCGCGTTGTTGTTCTTTTGCGGGTTAAAGCTCTTTATGATCGGCTCGCCGCAATGCTCGCAATAAACGATACCATTTTTAAGGCGTGCATTGAGGATTTGCATTTTGCAAATCCCCCAATCATCGCCCTTGTAAAACTCGCGCTTGTTCTTATAAATTCGCATCTTGTTGCGCCTTTCTCAATTCGGCTACCTTTGCGGCTACCTTTTTGGCGTGTTCTTCCTCGGCAAGTCTTTTTACCTCGGCGGCAACCGCCTCCTCTTTTGCCTTTTCTTCCGCCTCCAATTGAGCTTTTGCCTCGGCGGCAAGTCTTTCCTCCTCCGCTTGCATTTCGGCGGCTTTCTTTGCTGCCTCCGCCTCAATACGCTTTTCCTCGGCTGCTGCTGCAATTGCTGCAAGTCTTAAAGCCTTTTCCGCTTTGGTTTCCCAACCCTTGCAAAGGATGCCCCACTCGGTTAAGCAAGCCAAGCCAACGCTTGCAACGCCGATAATAAGGTACATTGCCCATTCGGGGAGCTGCCAACCGAAATAATTAAAAGCAATGTAAATACCCAAACCAACGGCTCCCGAGCCTGCAAAGTTTGCGCCCGAGCTTACAATGGTTTTTGGGTTGGTGGTAAACCATTCACCAAGCTTGCAAAAAAATTGTTTAAGTTTGTCCATTTTATCGCCTCCATTTCGATATGTAATTTTTTTGATAAATCTTTTAACGATTAATTTAATGCCTTGCGTAATCGTTACCGCAAAAAAGATTGATATTGCTTTGGTTAAAGCCCACGATAAGCCCCAAGCAATAAGCTCCTCCAAAGCCTCCTCGATTAATTCGCTTATTAAAACCATTGAGGCAAAGGATGCGCCGTGCCCGCAAAGGTTTTTAACCTTTTGGTTGATCGTCTTTGTTGTTGCTTTTAAAAAGCTTTTTAAGCCAATTAATAACACGCATCTTGCTCACCTCCTCACAAATGGTTTTATAGTGTAATAGCGGTTGCCATTATTAAGCACCCCTAAAAATTCTTACATTAGTAGAAGTACCAACAGTAGTGACTTGTGATATCATATTTGAACTACTTGGCGTTGCGCCCGCAACAAAGCCAATGCAAGTAAACTTAGTTTCACTATCAAAACTAATTTCAAATATAGGCACTAATTTAGCGGCCACTACCATAAAACCGCTTACGGGGAATACTTTTCTATCTAATAAGGCATATAATGCACTATATGTAATATCACTCATATTAGCAGGCGCGCTCGCACTATCAACAAGCGCGGTAAAAACTGCGGCTATGCCCGTGCCTTGCGCTAATTGTACCGTAACGGGGATTTTTGAGTAACCCGCGTCGCCTTTGTCGCCCTTGTCGCCTTTGTCGCCCGTGGCTCCTTTTGCTCCCGTTGCGCCCGTGGTTTCAATGTATTGATCCACTCGGAAAGTTGCCACGGTTGAGGTTACATTTGTAATAATGCCGAGCCCTATAAAGCTACGCCCCGCCAAATCCCCGCTGCCTTGCATTAAAACCGCAAAGGTTTCGCCAATCATTGGAGGAAAGCCTCTTTCCTCGGCATTAAACGCGGATAAAGCCATATCGGTATTTCCGACAGTAGGGCTATTTGAAACGGGGATACTGCTCCCTTTGTAGCATAAAGTCGATGCGCCCGTTATCCCTTGCGCTCCCGTGGTTTCCATACATTGAACAAGTACACAAGAGGCAACCTTTGTGC
Source organism: Eubacteriales bacterium (assembly GCA_045652025.1). Lineage (GTDB taxonomy): Bacteria > Bacillota > Clostridia > Oscillospirales > CAG-382 > Coliplasma. The sequence continues at coordinate 81 of JAZRTL010000069.1, read as the reverse complement.
TCGTGTTATAACTATTTATATGCCACAATCCAATAAAGCTTTTGCCCTCAAACTCGGTACCAAGTCGGATCGTAGCCATGT
>JAZRTL010000068.1:0-3473 GCA_045652025.1 Eubacteriales bacterium | reverse complement strand
TAATGGCATCCATTAAAGCAAAGGAAATTGAAAAGAATAAGTATTCGTTTGAATTCCTTATCGACAAAGAAACATTTGATGCCGAGGTAACTAAGGTTTACCGCAAGAATGTTTCGAAATTAAATATTCCCGGCTTCCGCAAGGGCAAAGCACCCAAGCACATTGTTGAAAAAATGTACGGTACTACCGTATTCTACGATGAAGCGATCGATAACCTTCTTCCCGAAGCTTACGAAACCGCTCTCGATTCCACCAAGCTCGATGTTGTTAGCCGTCCCGAGCTCGAAGTTGTTTCTATCGACGATAAGGGTGTTACTCTTAGAGCTACCGTTTACACCAAGCCCGAGGTTACTATTTCCGAGTACAAGGGTCTTGAGGTAGAAAAGGAAACTGTTGAAATTACCGAAGAAGATATTATGAAGGAAATTGACGCTACTCGTGAGCGTAATTCCCGTATGCTTACCGTTGAGGGCCGTCCCGCACAAAACGGCGACGAAGCTACTATCGATTTCGAGGGCTTCCTCGATGGCGTTGCTTTCGATGGCGGTAAGGGCGAAAAGTATCCTCTCGTTCTCGGTAGCGGCAGCTTTATCCCCGGATTTGAGGAAAAGCTCGTTGGCAAGAACGTTGGTGATGAATTCGATATCGACGTAACCTTCCCCGAGGATTACGGCGCAGAAAATCTCGCGGGCAAGGCAGTTGTATTCAAGATTAAGATCCACGAACTCAAGGTTAAGGAGCTTCCCGCTCTTGACGATGAATTCGTTAAGGACGTTTCTGAATTCAACACCGTAGATGAATATAAGGCGGACATCAAGGCAAAGCTTCAGGAGCGTCGCGAAAAGGCAGCTGAAAATAAGCTCGAAAACGACCTTATCGATGCACTTTTAGCTAAGACCGAGGTTGAAATCCCCGCTTGCATGATCGAACAAGAAATCGACGGTCAAGTACGCGATTACGAATATCGTCTTTCTTCCCAAGGTATCTCGCTCGATATGTATTTCCAATATACCGGTATGACTATGGAACAGCTTCGCGAAAACCTCAAGACAGATGCAGAAAAACAGGTTAAGGTTCGTTTGGCTCTTGCAAAGGTTGCAAAGGTAGAAAAGCTTAAAGCTCTTAAAAAGGATATCGAAGCTGAATATAAGAAGATTGCAGCCGGCTATAATGTAGATATCGAAACCGTTAAGTCCAGCATTCCCGAAGCAAGCATCAGCGTGGATATCGTTCTTCGTAAGGCCATCGACTTCATTAAGGAAAACGCTGTTATTAAAACAAAATAAATCCGAAAGGTTGTTTGATTTATGTCTTTAGTGCCGATGGTCGTTGAGCAAACCTCGCGCGGTGAACGTTCTTACGATATTTTCTCGCGCTTGCTTAATGATAGAATCGTTTTCATTGGTGAGCAAATTAACGATACTGTCGCTTCTCTCGTGGTTGCACAGCTTCTTTATCTTGAAAGCCAAGATCCCGAAAAGGAAATTGCTCTTTATATTAACTCTCCCGGTGGCTCTATTAGCGCGGGTATGGCGATATACGACACAATGAAATACATTAAATGCCCTATAAGCACGATTTGTATCGGTATGTGCGCGAGCATGGCTGCTGTGCTTTTGGCAAGTGGCGATAAAGGCAAGAGAATTGCGCTTCCGCATTCCAAAATTATGATTCACCAACCGCTTATTAACGGACATTTTCAAGACCAAACCACCAATTTGGAAATTGAGGCGGAGGAAATGGTACGTATTCGTAAGATGCTTAACGAAATTCTTGCCGATGCTACCGGAAAAGACGTTGCAACCATAGAAAAGGATACCGATAGGAATAACTATATGGATGCAATCTCCGCACAGGAATACGGTCTTGTAGATAAAGTGTTAGGGAAAAGAGAATAATTAATATTATGTCAGAAAATAAAAAAAGCGTTTGTGGTTTCTGCGGAAGACCTTCTGCGCATTTGACACCGTTACCTATCCACGGCAATTACATCGATTTTTGCGATGAATGTATTATGCTGTGTTGCGATATTTCGGACGAATATAATGCGCTTTTTAACCAAGACGTTGAGGTAGTGCAAGAGGAGTCTGCTCTTCTTGCGCTTCCTAAGCCGATTGATATTAAAAAAGAATTGGATAAATACGTTATCGGGCAGGATGAGGCAAAAGTCACCTTGTCCGTTGCGATTTATAACCACTATAAGCGCATTAATGCACTTTTAGAAAAGGATAACAAAAAGGATGATAATGACGTTGAGCTTAGCAAGAGCAACGTTTTGTTATTAGGTCCTACCGGTGTTGGTAAAACCTTGTTGGCTCAAACGCTTGCAAGAATGCTCGACGTTCCTTTTGCAATAGCCGATGCAACAACCCTTACCGAAGCCGGATACGTTGGCGAAGACGTTGAAAATATTTTGCTTCGCTTGCTTCAAGCGGCAGATTTCGACGTTAAGAAGGCGGAACGCGGTATTATTTATATCGACGAAATTGATAAAATTTCCCGTAAGAGCGAAAATCGCTCCATCACGCGCGACGTGTCGGGCGAGGGCGTTCAACAAGCTCTTTTAAAAATTATCGAGGGTACCGTTTCCAACGTGCCTCCTCAAGGCGGCAGAAAGCATCCCAACCAAGAATTTATTCAAGTAAATACCTCGAATATTCTCTTTATATGTGGTGGTGCGTTTGATGGATTGATAGATATCGTTGGAAACCGTTTGGGTCATCAATCCGTCGGCTTTAATTCTCCTTCGGTTTCTGCGGAGGAGCGCAGTAAGAATAACGATTTTAAAAAGGTTACCCAACAAGATATTATCAAATACGGCTTAATTCCCGAGCTTGTTGGTAGAATTCCCGTTATCGTTACCTTACAACCGCTCGATAAAGAAGCGCTCGTTAGGATTTTAAAGGAACCTAAGAACGCTATTATCAAGCAATATCAAAAGCTTTTTGCTTATGATGGTGTCGAGCTTATTTTCGAAGACGATGCTATCGAGGCGATTGCCGAAAAGGCATATAAGCTAAAAAGCGGTGCCAGAGGTTTAAGAGCAATAACCGAAGGCATTATGACAAAGTATATGTATGAAATCCCTTCTGATGAAAGCATTAAAAAGCTGATCATTACAAAAGAAATGATCAATGAGGACTAATTTAAGGAGTATAGGTATGACAGCTATTATCCTCGCAGCGGGCTTAGGTAGCCGTTACGGTGGGTTAAAACAACTTGATCCTGTAGGCCCCAACGGTGAGTTTATTATTGACTATTCTGTTTACGATTGTATCAGAGCAGGTTTCGACAGAATTGTATTTATTATTAAAGAAGAAAATCTCGAGGTTTTCGAAGAAACTATCGGCTCAAGAATTAAAGGCGACGTTAAGATCGAATATGCTTTCCAAAACATAAACGATCTTCCTGAGGGTTTTTCTTGCCTTAGCGAAAGAACAAAGCCCTGGGGTACTGCCCATGCATTGCGCGCT
>JAZRTL010000067.1:0-5797 GCA_045652025.1 Eubacteriales bacterium | reverse complement strand
ATCTCATTTTAACAGGGAATTCAAAGAATGTTTTAAGATGACTCCGCTTGAATATAAAATATTAAAGGAGAATAACTATGTTAACTAAAGTAATTTATGAAAGATGTTCAAAAAAAGCAATAGAATATCTCGATAAAGCAGGAATTGCTTTGACTGAAAAGGAAAAACAAAATATTGAAGTAGCGGAATACGATCTTGATTGTGTTGAAAAAGTAGGTTTGGAACTTGTTGTATATGTCAATACCGAGCGTTGTTGTGCAAAAGAACTTGTTTTGTTGCCGCATCAGACCTGCCCTGAACACCGCCATCCGAAGATTAGAGGAGAAGAGGGAAAAGAAGAAACCTTCCGTTGCCGCTATGGTACGGTATACCTCTATGTCGAGGGTGAGGGAAAGGGAAAAATATCTGCGAAAGTTCCGGATGGGATGGAAGAGTATTTCACCTGTTGTAACGAAATTATTTTAAGGCCGGGAGAGCAGTATACCATTATGCCAAACACTCTGCATTGGTTTCAGGCAGGTGAAGGTGGCGCGGTTGTTTCTGAGTTTTCCACCAGAAGCCGCGATGAGTATGATATTTACACCGACCCGCGGATTGACGCCGCAGGAAAAAGAAATATATAAAAATAAAAATTCCGGGGATACTGTTGTATTCCCGGAATTTTTTGTGAAGTACATACGGAGAGTGGCCTTTCAAAACCAAGGCGTCCCTATGCGGACAGTGAGTTTTTTTATATTTACTGAACAGCTACCTTTATCAGGCGATGCGGTTTTAAGGTAACAGTGGAGAGATAATAAGAAAAATCGGCAAGGTTTTAATAAACCTTGCCGATTTTGGTGACCCGTAGGAGAATCGAACTCCTGTTACCGCCGTGAAAGGGCGGTGTCTTAACCGCTTGACCAACGGGCCGTTAATGGTAGCGGAAGTTGGACTTGAACCCACGACCTATCGGGTATGAACCGATTGCTCTAGCCAACTGAGCTATTCCGCCATGTTTTCGTCGCCATTCCCGCGACAGCTTGATTAGTATATCAAATGATTTTTGATTTGTCAATACTATTTTTCAAATTTTTTTAAAAATCCAAAAAAATTTTATTTTAGTCGCTTGACATACGACAAAACCCGTGGTATTATTAGGGTACATTCTTATCAAGAGTGGCGGAGGGAGCTGCCCGATGAAACCACGACAACCTACTTTTTGCAAGGTGTCAATTCAGCGATATTTTATCGAAGATGAGATGTTTTATAAGGAATTACCATGCCCCTATCCTTTTAAGACATCCTTAAAAGGACAGGGGTATTTTATATGGAGGAAAAAATATGAAGAGATTTTTTACCAGCGAATCGGTTACGGAAGGACATCCCGATAAAATCTGCGACAAGATTTCGGATTCTATTCTTGATGCGATTTTAGAGCAAGACCCTATGGCGCGCGTTGCTTGCGAAACCGCTTGCACCACCGGTTTGATTTTAGTTATGGGCGAAATTACCACCAACGCGAAGCCCGATTTCCAAACGATAGCGCGCGAGGCGGTTAGAAGCATTGGCTATGACCACAGCGACAAGGGCTTTGATTGCAACACCTGCGGCGTTATTACCGCTATCCACGGTCAATCGCCCGATATTGCAATGGGCGTTGACAAGTCACTTGAGGCAAAGAACGGCGAGATTAAGGATAATCTTGACACAGGTGCAGGCGACCAAGGTATGGTTTTTGGCTTTGCTTGCAACGAAACTCCCGAGCTTATGCCGATGCCTATTGCCTTGGCACACAAGCTTTCCAAGCGTTTAACCGAGGTTAGAAAGAACGGTACTCTTTCCTACCTTCGTCCCGACGGAAAAACCCAAGTTACCGTTGAATACGATGACAACAAGGTTGTTCGTATAGATTCTATAGTTGTTTCCTCCCAGCACGCAGAGGAAATTTCGCTCGACCAAATTCGCGCGGACATTATTCGCGAGGTTATTACCCCCACCGTTCCCGCCGAATATATAGACAATAACACCACCATTTACGTTAACCCCACGGGCAGATTTGTTGTTGGCGGTCCTCATGGCGACAGCGGTCTTACCGGCAGAAAGATTATTGTTGATACCTACGGCGGATATGCTTCCCACGGGGGCGGCGCGTTCTCCGGCAAGGACCCGACCAAAGTTGACAGAAGCGCAGCTTATATGGCACGTTACGTTGCAAAGAATATTGTTGCGGCGGGTGCGGCAGACAGCTGTGAGGTTCAAATTGCTTATGCTATCGGCGTTGCAAAGCCCTTATCCGTTTTGGTTAACACCAACGGCACGGGCAAGGTTAGCGACGAAAGATTAGCCGAAATTGTTAACGAGGTGTTTGACCTTCGTCCCGCGGCTATTATCAACGCTCTTGAGCTTAGAAGACCTATCTACAAATCGCTTGCCGCTTACGGTCATTTCGGCAGAGAAGAATTGAACGTTAAGTGGGAACAAACCGACAAGGTTGAAGAAATTAAAGCAAGAATATAACCTTTAATTAAACTAAACAAAAAACGGCTCGTTTGAGCCGTTTTTTTATTTTACTATATACTTTTCGAACGTGCCTTGGGCGCGGAGGTCGCATTCGGCAAGGATAAGGGTGCCGTTATCGACGTATTCACACTCAAGCACGGTTGCAAGGCGATGGATATCCGAAACAACGTTACCCTCGGAATAGGGAATTAGAAGCTTTAGCTTCTTTTTACCGCTTGCGACAAGCTCGTCAAGGCGGGCAAGAAGAAGGTCGGTTCCCTCTCCGCTACGGGCAGAAATCTCTATACATCCCATAGGGAACGGGGTTTCGCGGTTAGCTATATCGCATTTATTATAAACCTCGATAATCGGCTTATCTCCCGCGCCAAGCTCATCAATAAGCTGTTTTGTAACTCCCCTTTTGCGCTCGCGCTCGATAATTTCTTCGCTCGCGTCGGTAATGGAAATAATATAATCGGCGTATTTAAGCTCCTCGAGCGTTGATTTAAACGCCTTTACAAGATGGGTCGGCAAGCGGTCGATAAATCCAACGGTATCGGTTAAAAGCATTTCCGCACCGCTTGGAAGCGTTAGGCGTCTTGTAGTTGGGTCGAGCGTTGCGAAAAGCTTATCCTCGGCAAGAATGCCCGCATCGGTTAGGGTATTAAGCAGGGTGGATTTACCCGCGTTGGTATAGCCGATAATTGCGGCGGTTTTTATGCCCGAACGCTCGCGCGAGGCACGCTTTACCGCACGGGTGCGCTCGATTTCCTCGATTTCGGCAGAAAGAGCGGCGATACGGCGCTTTAGGTGGCGGCGGTCGCTTTCCAGCTTCGATTCACCGGGGCCGCGGGTACCGATACCACCGCCAAGACGAGAAAGGTCCTTACCTCTACCCGTTAGTCTTGGCGCGGTATAGCGCAAGCAAGCGATTTCAACCTGTAATTTACCCTCGCCCGTTGTAGCGTGGAGAGCAAAAATATCCAAAATCAACATCGTTCTATCGATAACGCGAACGTTGGGGATTTCGTTTTCGATATTTTTGATTTGGGAAGGGGTTAGCTCGTTATCGAACACGACGAGCGAAATATCGCCGTCGGCGGCAATAAAATCGGCAAGCTCTAACACCTTACCGCTACCGATATAGGTTGCCTTATCGGGTGTTTCGCGGTTTTGGATAACGCGGGCAACCTCTTCGCCCCCCGCAGTTTCCAAAAGGCGCGCAAGCTCATCGAGCGAGCGGTTACATTCATCCGCCTTATCGGTAGTTGCAACGGCAACCAAGACCGCCCTACCCGTTCCGGTTTTTAGTTCTTCTGTAATTGTATTATTAGACATAATCAGTTCCTTAATTATCTGAATCGTCCCGAAAACGTTTATGTTTTGGGGAACGCTTGTGTTTTACGGGTGATATACAATAGTCTTGATATAAAAATCGACGACACGTGCGTCGATTTTTATACCTTGGAACGCCGAGTGTTCGGACAAGGAGCGAAACGACGCGCACGAACACTACGCGAGTGAACGGCGTTCACAAAGAACAATCAAAAACTGTGTGTTTTTGATTGAGAGCGTAGCGACTATGGGGTCCCCGAAAATGTTTACATTTTTGGGGCATAGTGAAAAAATAAAGCGGCACACTAAAGTGTACCGCATTACTTCTTGCATTATGCTACGATTAGTCGAGATTGAACTTCTTTTTAAATTTATCAACTCTACCGCCGGCATCAACAAGCTTTTGCTTACCGGTGAAGAACGGATGGCATTTAGAACAAATATCAACCTTAACGTTATCCTTTACGGACTTGGTAACATATTCAGCGCCACAAGCACACTTGATAGTGGTGGTCTTGTAATCGGGATGGAGATCCTGCTTCATAATAATGTTCCTCTCTTTCGTATAATAAAGGGCGCAATACACCCAACATTTCACAACTGGTAGTATATCACCTTTGTAAATAAATTGCAATACCTTTTTTTAAATTTTCTTAAGTTTTTTCAAATAGATTATTTCGGCTGTAAAGTTATTATAAAATCTATTGAAACTTGACTTTATTTGGTATATAATTAAGCTGTTAAGTTATTTAACCGAGGAGAAAATATGAAAAGATTTAAAAAATTATTGATTATGCTTTGCATAGTCGCTCTAACACTTCCCTATTTTAATCTTGCACCGCTCGCGGCGGAAACGCCTTCTTGCCTTATTAACGGCGAAAACGTTCATTGCGAAGGCGATATGGCGGTTATTTACAACGTAGGCAACGCCAAAAAGAACCAATGGAGCTACGACGTTATTCTTAATTCCGAATATACCGTTACCGAAATCGTTGAAAACGGCGATATTTTCGAGGACGAATACCCCGAAGGCAGTATTGTTATTTCGGCTACCGGAAGCAAGGTGGATTGGTTTAAGGACAACGTTTCGGTTGGGGACACGCTTTATTACGACGGATACACAAAGCGTTTATTCGTTTGCGATAAGAAGGGCGAATTTAACCCTTATTTTTCCAAGGAGTTCGATATTGAGGAGTTCCAAGGCAAAGGTTATTCGATTATAGAGCAGGATAGCGCGGGCGTTAGAACCGATTACACCTTCGGCGTTTCGATTAACGACGGAACCGTTCTTGAGCGCGGCGGAAGCATTACGCTTTACGACGGCGAAAAGGCAACTGCGGTTTTTGCGACCAGCGAAAAGAGCAGAAACGAGCTTATTGCATACGCTCCGTTGGGCGCGCATTGCGATATAGACGACAGTATTGCAAGCTTTAGCTTTGATAAATCCCGTCTTGACGATGGTATTAAGCTTGCGCTTAACCAAGCAAACGAGATAAAGAGTACCGCAGAAGCCGAATTTGATTATATTAACTTTAGCAATCTGAACGCGATTATAGACGAGGCGAACACGCTTTTAAAGGGTAAGATTGATTACAAGGATTATTCCGCGATAATGGAAAAGCTTACCGAGGAAATCGAGCTTATTCGCACCGAAAACAAGATAGGCGAGCTTAGGGGCGCTTACCACACCCCCACCGAAAAGACCGACACCGAAGTACGCGCTACCGTGCTTTCGGCAAAGGCGGCGGGGCTTAACAGCTTAATACTTCGCGTTTCGAACGGCTACGGCAGCTTTATTCCGCTTCCCGAGGGAGATAAATTTAAGCAAAACGAGTTTTTTGGCGGATTTGACGTTTTAAAATCCTATATTAAAACCTGCAAGGACGAGGGCGTTGCTCTTGCGCTTTGTATTGACGTTTATTACAACGAATACGCCTCGCTCGCTGCTCCCGATTGGGTAAGCGTTACGAGCAGCGGAAGCGAG
>JAZRTL010000066.1:0-1079 GCA_045652025.1 Eubacteriales bacterium | reverse complement strand
AAAGGAATGATTTTGATTATACGGAATATATTTTAAGTGGGCTTCTTTTGCCCACTCTTTGCAAAGGGTAACGGGATATTCCCATTACCCGTTTGTGCTATAAAAAAGGGGTAGTATGAATGATTGAACTCTTGAAGGAAGTAATAAAACTCTTAAAGAAAATAATAAATAGAGTATATAAAAGAAGTTCAAGAGCAACTGTTACAAAGCGTAGCAGGGTTGCCTTGGTGGTAATATTTTTGCTAATGCTTGTCGTTTGCATAAGGTTCGTTCAGCTCCAAATTATCGATCCCGAGGGCTATCGTACCCAAGCACTCGACCAATATACAAGCTCCGTAACAATTTCTGCAAAACGCGGTACTATCTATGCAAACGACGCTACTACCGAGCTTGCATTTAGCGCAACCGTATATAATTGCTTTATCTCCCCCTACGATATTCAAGAACTTGTCAAGAATAATGCAGAAAATAATACATCCGATACAAGAACCTACGGCGAGATTTTAAGCACCGTTGCTAACGGCTTGTCGGACATTCTTTCGGTTGATGAAGACGAGATTATTGCAAAGGGTAATAAAAAGGCATCTCGCTACCAAATGATCAAAAAGTTCCTTAACGAAAACGAGGAAGCCGAGATCAGAAACTTTATAAGCGAATACAAATTACAAAACATCGTAAATCTCGAAGAAACAAATAAGCGCTTCTATCGCTACGGTAGCTTGGCATCGCACTTAATCGGCTTTACGGGCGTTGATAACCAAGGCCTTGCGGGTATCGAGGCGGCGTACGATGAATATTTGGCGGGTGTCGACGGTAAATCCGTAAAAGCGGCGGACGGCTATGGTAACGAGCTCGATTCGGGCGTTGGTTCTACCTATATCCCCGCAACAGATGGCTTGAACGTTGTTACAACTATCGATTGGGCTATCCAAAACTCTGTCGAAAAATATATTCGCAGTGCGTACGAGGAGCACCAACCTAACGGTAGGGTAGAATGTATCGTTATGGACGTAGATAACGGCGAAATTCTCGCATCAGCTATCTATCCCGACTACGATTTGAATAACTATAATACCTTG
>JAZRTL010000065.1:0-4347 GCA_045652025.1 Eubacteriales bacterium | reverse complement strand
GACCGCAACGACCAAAAGCAAGGCACAGATTATTATAATCGCTAACTTTTTCAATTAAAACTTCTCCTTAATTATCTTAAGAGCGGTTTTGCAATCGTTTTCGAATTGCTCGAGAGTTGTATCGTTAGTTATATGCAAATTCACTCGCGATGCGAGATATTCGACGGAGAGTTGGTTGGAAAGGCGGGCAACCGCTTGCTCGCGCGTTACATTATCGCGCAGGATAATTCGATTTATACAATCCTCCTCGGGAGCGGAAACAAGCACTATCGCATTGCACAATATATAAGCACCGCTTTCGAAGAGGGTTGGCGCATCGAGAATTACAGACGCGTTTTGGTTTTTTGCATCTATTGAAGCAATTCTTCGACTAACGTTATTAATTATATGGCGATGGGCTATTGAATTAAGCTCCTTTAGCTTTTCTTTATCGGCAAAAACGATAGTTGCAAGCTTTTTTCGGTTTAGAGTATCGTTTTCAACAACCTCGCTACCGAAATGCTTTTCGATTTCGGTAAGGCAACGGGTACGCCTTGAGGTTAGGTTATGGTAGATTTTATCGCAATCGATGATAGTAAAGCCATCTTTTTTTGCAAGCTCGCAAAAGGCGCTTTTACCGCTACCGCTTCTTCCGCAAAGACCCACTACAAGCATTTACCGACAACCTCCTCGATTTTTTCTTTTGGGAAAGAACCAAGACGCAGGATTTTTGGTGTTTCATCGACAAGAGAGAGGATAGTAGATTCCAAGCCGAGCTCGCATTCGCCATCGTTTATAACGTAATCGGCTATATTAAGAACCGATTTTAGCTCCTCGGCACGAACGGCGCTTTTATTACCCGAAAGGTTGGCGCTTGTAGCCGCGATAGGCGCGCCGAACGCTTTTGAGATTTGCAAGAAAACGGGGTTTGAGGGAAAGCGCAAGCCGACCGTTTCGCCACCCGAAACGGCAACGGCGGGAAGTATATCCTTTCGTTTTACAACCAAGGTAAGCGGGCCGGGGGAAAAGCGCGTTATAAGCTCGCGCGATTTAGCGTCCAAAACGGCAATTTGCTCTGCCATTTCAAGCGAGGAGATATGCATTAACAAAGGTTTATCGAATTGGCGCTGTTTTTTTGTATATAGTTCGTTTATTGCCCTTTCATCGAAAGCGTTAACGCCTATACCATAGACCGTTTCGGTCGGGAAAACGACGAGCTTACCCTCTTTAAGCGCATTAACGCAGGTATCTAAATCGTCTTGATTTAAAACAGAGTTTTTAGAATTTATCACAACGCCCACAACAATCACCTCTTTCTTAAAAATTATACCATACAGCTTTCTTTATTTCCATAGTTTAAATAAAAAAACTATTGAACAGACGCGGTTTATTTGTTATAATAAGCGTGATAATTATTTTCGGAGGTAGAAATGCCAATAAAAATCCCTATGTCGTTACCCGCGGCAGAAGCGCTTATTAAAGAAAATTTTTTTGTTATGGACGAGGCAAGAGCTATTAGGCAGGACATTAGACCGCTTAAGATTGCGATAATGAATCTTATGCCCACGAAGATAGTTACCGAAACACAGTTCCTTCGCTTGCTATCCAACACTCCCTTACAGATAGACATTACTCTTCTTAAAACTGCTTCGCACAAATCGAAGAACACCTCCGAGGAGCATTTGGAGACATTTTACAAGACCTTTGACGAAATTAAGGACGAAAAGTTCGACGGATTGATTGTTACGGGTGCGCCCGTAGAGTCGCTTGAGTTTGAGGATGTTGATTATTGGGAAGAGCTTTGCGAGGTTGTTGCTTGGGCACACAAAAACGTTTATTCGACTATGTACGTTTGTTGGGGTGCTTTTGCAGGGCTTTATATTAACCACGGCATACAAAAGCAGAACCTTACGGACAAAATCTCCGGTGTGTTTAGGCACAAAAATCTTGTTCCCGAATACCCCTTGGTTCGCGGATTTAACAAGGAATTTTCGGCACCGCATTCGAGATATTCTGCACTTAAGCGAGAGGATATTGAAAAATGCGACGATTTGATTATTCTTGCCGAATCCGATGAGGCAGGTATTTACCTTGTTGCTAACAAGAACGGTCGCGAATTCTTTGTTACGGGGCACGCGGAATATGATTTCGACACGCTAAAGAACGAATATGAACGCGACGTGTTAAAGGGCATTAACCCCGACGTTCCCAAGCACTACTTCCCCGACGATGACCCCACTAAAGAGCCCACAAGCACCTGGAAGGCGCATGCACACCTGCTTTATGCAAACTGGCTTAACTATTTCGTTTATCAGAACACACCTTACGATTTGAACGAAATGCTGAATTAACAATGACGAGCAACCTTTTACGGTTGCTCGTTTTTGATTTATATACCAAAATGATTTATTATCATTTTTGCAACAACATCGGGCGAAAGATTTGTGTTGTCGATTTTAATGTAACTTTCGAAAGGAAGTTTTTCTCCTTCGTAAGAATTCAAGCGATGCCTTTCGCTTGTTCTTCGCATTTCAGCTTCGCTTAATTCAATATCACGTTTCGACTCTTTATGATCAAGACGGTTTTCGCTTTTGTTTCGTTCTATTCGTTCATCAAAGTCAGCGCACAGTTCAACCACATGACACTTTGCGCCGTTGCTTTTGAATAATGTGATTACATCATTTAAGTAATCAAATTCGGACTGAACATCAAAATCGCACATAAATGTAAAAATCAAACCTTTGAAATTACCTTTTGCAAACAAGTTGAAAACGGTTTCTCGTATTGTTTGGTTGAGTATTCTATATTCGGGATTAGAGAATTCAAAAAGTTTACGAGCTAACTCGATCGACATATGATTGTGAAATAATTTTAGCCCAGTTGTTTTTTCAAGCTCTTGACCAACAGTCATTTTACCAACTGCATGCGGACCGATAATTATTACGAGTGTTTTGTTCATATATTCACCTCATAACTTCAAAACTGAATCAAGGCATAATTTCAAAGCGCATTCGATTGAGTTTTTGCCCCAATTTCGTGAATCCCATTTTTCAATATCCGCTAATGTATCAGCAGTATATAAAATCTGTCCGAAAACAACATTTCTAAATTGAGCACAAGCGGCAAGAGCAGAGCATTCCATTTCAACCACCGAACAACCCTCGGATTTTCTATATTCAACTTTTTCTTTTGTTTCCCTATAAAAGCCGTCGGTTGTCCAAGTGCTTACTTCTTGATAGCGCAACCCGTTTTCTTCAATGGTGCTTTCGATAGCTTTCAAAGCGTTTTTGTTTATATCGATAAAACGCGAGGGCGGAGCATAGTGGTAGGATGTTCCCTCATCACGCAATGCTTTGGTAGGAACAAGGAACGTTCCTTCGGGATAATCTTTAAGCGCGCCGCAACAACCGCCCGATATGATTTTTCGTACACCATATCCAATCATCCAATCCATAATTTGTGTTGCAGGTGCCGCACCAACAGGCGCTTGGACAAGACACACTTCCTCACCGTTATGATTTATGACGTATATCGGAACGTTCTTTGTTGCAGATTCAAAGATCGCCACTTGCTTGGCATTGTTCGCACTTGCATATTCATCAATATAATCACTTAGAAATGCAAACACCGCTTTCTCGGGCAGTTGCAAATTCAGATTTGCGTGTGTAGGCATTATCACAGCGTTATTGTCGTTGTCAAATTCTAAAATCGGTATTTCGTTTTTTATAATCATATCTTATTCCTTTCTTGAAACCGCAAGCAAGTGTCCTGACAAACCTATAATTTCTTCGTGGTTGTCTAACATTCTAACGGTTTTCATAAGCACTTCTTTTGTTTCTTTATTTTCTAATAGCTCGTCAAGGTTTGGTGCGAGCCATGCGCCTCCCATTACACCGTGAATGGACAAAGTTTCGAAACCACCGCACTTCAATTCTTCTCTCAATGCTTTGGTGGTATGTAAATGTGAACTGCCTAATCCTTTTGTGTTATTCCTTTCGGGGTTTATATAGCATCCATCGGATAACGCTCGCTCAAACATGGATATAACAGCAGGATTATCAAGCTCGTAAGATTTTTTGTCCTCTGAATCGTGATATATAGTTATGCGATGAAGCAAACCGCCGTAAGGTGTAAGCGCTGCGGAAAATAAAACCCCGTCATCTTTCAGTAATCGATGACATTCTTTTATGGCAAGTATTCTTTCTTCATATTCGATGATTGAATAAAGAGGTCCCATAAGCAGAATAACATCTGCGCTTTTGCTCTCGCGAGGAACAGAACGAGCATCGCACACTTCTGCCGATTGCAAATGAACATTGGGATATTCGTGTTTTAATTGCTCGCTCATTTTGATGTTGGTTTCTGATA
>JAZRTL010000064.1:0-2783 GCA_045652025.1 Eubacteriales bacterium | reverse complement strand
AACGCTATCAAGAGAAACGCACTTCTCGAAAACGTTACTCTCGATGAAAATGGCAAGATCGATTTCACCGATAAGAGCGTTACCGAAAACACTCGTGTTTCCTATCCTATCGACCACATCAACAATATCGTACGTCCCGTTTCTGCTGCTCCTGCTGCAAAGAATGTAATCTTCCTTTCCGCAGACGCATTCGGCGTACTTCCTCCTGTTTCTATCCTTACTCCCGAACAGGCTCAGTACTACTTCCTCTCCGGCTTCACTGCTAAGCTTGCAGGTACCGAACGCGGAATTAAGGAACCCACTCCTACCTTCTCTGCATGCTTCGGTCAGGCGTTCCTCGAACTCCACCCCACCAAGTACGCTGAAGAGCTCGTTAAGAAGATGGAAGTCAGCGGCGCTAAGGCATACCTCGTAAACACCGGCTGGAACGGCACCGGCAAGCGTATCTCCATCAAGGATACCCGTGGTATTATCGACGCTATCCTCAACGGCGATATCGCTAAGGCAGAAACCAAGACCATTCCTTACTTCAACCTCGCAGTTCCCACCGAACTTCCTGGCGTTGATACCGGCATTCTCGATCCTCGCGATACTTATGCTAACGTTGCAGATTGGGAAGCAAAGGCACAAGACCTTGCATCTCGCTTCATTAAGAACTTCGCTAAGTACACCGGCAACGAAGCTGGTAAGGCACTTGTTGAAGCAGGTCCCAAGCTTTAATTTAAAGATAACTAAAGCAAGTTAATATAAAACCCGACGAATTTTCGTCGGGTTTTGTTTTTGTTAAAAGGTTGACTTTTCGTTAATAAGATAATATAATCAAACCAATAACTAAAAAACGGTGAAACAATGTACGATAAAATAAAACGCTTAAAGTGGGCTTGCTATACAACCAACGTTTCGATGTCGGTAGTCGCAACTCTTTCGCCAATACTGTTTATAACCCTAAGGTCAACCTACGGCATTTCCTATACCTTGCTCGGCTTGCTTGTGTTAATAAATTTCTCAACACAGCTTATCGTCGATTTGGTTTTTTCCTTCTTTTCGTATAGGTTTAACATCTCTAAATGTGTTAAAATAACCCCGTTTTTAACGGTTGTCGGTTTTGCGCTCTATGCGGTCTTGCCTTGGTTGTTCCCGAACTATGCTTATCTCGGAATATTGCTCGGCACCTTGGTTTTTTCTGCCTCCAGCGGTCTTGCGGAGGTTTTAATAAGCCCTGTAATTGCGGCAATCCCCTCGAAAGACCCCGATAGAGAAATGAGTAAGCTTCATTCTATCTATGCTTGGGGCGTTGTCGGAGTTATTGTGTTCGCGACCGTCTTTCTCCAAATTTTTGGCTACGATAAATGGCAAATTTTAACGCTTGTCTTTTCGGTTATCCCGCTTTGCTCGTTTAGCTTGTTTTTGTCAACGGATATCCCTGAAATGAAAACCGAACGTGTTTCGGGTGTTGTAAAATTGTTAAAGAGTAAATGGCTTTGGGCTTGCGTTATTGCAATTTTCCTTGGTGGTGCTACCGAGTGCACAATGGGTCAATGGAGCTCAAGCTATTTGGAGCAGGTGCTTGGTATTTCAAAGGTCTGGGGCGATATTTTCGGCGTTGCGCTCTTTGGTGTAATGCTTGGACTTGGCAGAACGCTCTATTCAAAAATCGGTAAAAACGTAACGAGAGTTTTGCTTTTTGGCGCAATCGGTGCAACCGCTTGCTATCTAACCGCCGCTTTTTCTAATTTTGCTTTGCTCGGCTTGGCGGCTTGCGCGCTAACGGGGCTTTGCTCATCAATGCTTTGGCCCGGCTCGCTTATCGTCGCTTCGGATAGATTTAAGGACGGCGGTGTGTTTATTTTCGCGATGATGGCTGCGGGTGGCGATCTGGGCGCCTCAATCGGCCCTCAGTTAATCGGTTTAATAACCGATGGGTGTACGAATAACCCCAAAATAATTTCACTTGCAGCCGAGCTTTCGCTCCTTCCCGAGCAGCTTGGGATGAAGCTCGGTATGGCTGTCGGCTCGTTATTTCCGATATTTGCAATTCCGGTATATTTTATAATACATAAACGCTTAAGTAAATAAAAAATCGGTGTTGGTAATTCCAACACCGATTTGCTTGTGGGGACCTCGAGAATGCGAAAGGATTCTTGGGGTGATTTTTATTTGCTGCGCTTTTTAAAAATAACGCTTCTGAATAGAATAATATTCATAACAACAAAGAATAGAAGCAAAATAACCGTCGTGAGTATCGGCTTAACGGGTGCAAGCGTTGCAAGAATCATAAGCGGGAACCCAAAAACAATAGCGGGGAAGTTTTGGTAAACCATATTGTCCACCGCAGGCGATTGGAATTCGCTGTCGATTTCTCTTAACAAAATAATACCCGTGCTTGCCGTACCCGTAAGCATACCGTACATCGTAAGGAATTGCTCCTCGGGGTAATCCTTAAACAAAGCGTTTGCAACAAGCTTGTTATAGAAATAGGTAACAATAAGACCTATTATACCCATAATAAGAATTACGCCCCAATAGTTTTCGAGAATGCTAAGGCGAATTGCCGCAATTCCCGCAACTACCATAATATCAAAACAGAAGTTAGAAGCGCGCGTCATAAGAAAATCGTTTGTATATTCTCTTGTAATAATCTTCTTTTTGTAAAGATAAGAAATGATAACCTTAACGATTGTTGCACACAAAACGCCCAAAAGGAAGTTAAAACCATAAATTACCGATTTCATTCCCGGCAATAGCGATGATAAAAGCATCATCAATAAATATGCAAGAGTATA
>JAZRTL010000063.1:0-6085 GCA_045652025.1 Eubacteriales bacterium | reverse complement strand
CCCGATGCCGTAACCGAGCTTGCACTCTTGCTTGATGAGGATGAAACAATGGTAAGGTTTGCAATTGAGGCACTTATAAGATTTGGAGCCGTTGAAAGGTGGGATAATGATACCTTTTATTTATCCGCCCTGCAAAATCTTATTGGCAGCGAAACGCAAGGAGCGGAGCGAGTACGCAAGCACCGTGCCCTTAAAAAAGCCCAAATGGCAGCCCTCGAAAGTGGCGAGGTTAAAGCGTTACAATGTAACGAGGTTGTAACACCTTGTAACATAGAGAAAGAGAAAGAGAGAGAGCAAGAGAAAGAGCAAGAGGTAGAGGGAAAAAAAGAGAAGAAAGAGAGTTACGGACAATTTAACAATGTCCGCCTCACCTCCACCGAATATGCCGCCCTGCAAAGTGATTATCCAAATTATTTGGATGCAATCGATTATTTAAGCGAGTATATCGAAAGCACGGGTAAAAAGTATAAAAGCCACTACCTCGTATTAAAAAGGTGGGTATTTGATGCCGTAAAGGAAAAAGAGATTAAGCAAAAGGAGCTTGAACAACGCGAGGCAAGAGCGTTACAAAAAGCCCAAAGCAGCAAACCGAGTGCTTATTCACCAAGCGGCAATATATTCTTTGATTTAGCAACCGAGGAGGATTATTAAAATGACTTATAAAGAGGCTTGCAAAATCCTTGCCGTATTAAAAGCGGCTTATCCCAATAGTTACCGCAACCTTGATAAAGCGGAGGCGGAAAGCATCGCCAAGGTTTGGGCGGCACAATTCGCAAGTATGCCTTACACGGCGGTTGTAATAGCGGTGCAAAAGCTCATAAGCACAAATACCTTTCCACCAACAATAAGCGAGGTTAAATCCCGCATACGCTCTTTATACTTAGAGGCGGACGAATTATTAAGAAAGCATAAGCTTGCAACCGAGGGTATGCCCGTAAAAAATCACCCAACAAAAAAAGTGCTTTATTGGGGCGATGAATATAAACTCGATCCTCAAACCTTGGCAGCGGTTGAGGAAATTATAAGAGTATGCGAGCCGATGCGCACGCAACAACAAATTGAGCCGACACTTGCCGAGCTTTTAAGTGGCTTTAATAATCACTTGGGCATCAATGGCGACAAAACGGCACTTTTAGAAAAAAAGTAAACGAAAGGCGGCGGTTAAAATGCCAAAATACAAAATGACAAATGCCGAAAAAAGAGAGCTTGGGGAATACCGCAAAACGGGGCTTTCCCCTCGGCAAATAAAAGCTATTAAGCGAGAGGCGGCAGCCTTACGCGATTATATAGAGTTTTTGGAAAATTTATAAAAGGAGGCATAAAAGTGGCAAAAGTAACTTTTGAGATCATAGGCGAGCCGCAAGGTAAAGGGCGGCACCGCGTGCAAGTGGTTGGCAAGGGCAAGATACATACATATACGCCCGATAAAACCGCGAATTATGAAAACCTTGTAAAGATTATGTATTTAAAGCAAGGCGGCGGAGCGAGGCTCCAAGGGGCGATTAAAGCGACAATTGCCGCGGATTATGCAATCCCTCAAAGTTGGACGAAAAAGAAAAAGGAGCAGGCTTGCAAGGGCTTAATTTATCCTCAAAAAAAGCCCGATATGGATAACATTGCAAAAATCATTTTGGATAGCTTAAACGGGATAGCATACGAGGATGATAAGCAGGTGGTGGAGCTCCACCTTTACAAGCAATTTGCCGAGCAAGGCAAGGTATATGTAACTCTTGAAACAATAGGAGGTTGATATGTTAAACGGCTTAGATTTTTATAATGATTTATCCGAGGAAACAAAGGCGGAAATCGCCGCCTCGGGAATGAGCAAAGCGGAGGTTATTGCGGGATTTAATAAGGCTTGCGTTGTCGTTGATAAGGTTGTGGGCGCAATAAATAACTTAATGCCCACAATAACAAAGGTGGCGGAGGGGTTTTTGGAATTTTACAATAATATCGTTACAAATTACCCAAATAAGCGCGTGGTGCATCTTGCCAAGCACGGCAAAAGGCTCACCCGTAAAAAGAACGCAAAGCGCATTTCGCGTTGGTTGGATCAATAGGAGGCAGGTATGGAAAAATCGATTAAAAAAGAGGTGGTAAAAAATATCCGTGAGCCGTGGGGCACCTTTGCCTCGCTTTTACAAGAATACCGCGAGAGCGTGGCGGGCACTCCAAAGGAGGATATACTCGTATTCTTTATTGAAAAAAAGTTAAGTTATTGGCGAGTAATGAGGATATTGCAGCGCAACGGCTTTTATATCGAGCGCACCACCTTTTACCGCATAAAGGATGAGGTTATAACCGATATTGCTTTACGGGCTTGTTACGAGCATTTAATTTGCCCGTATTGCGACAAAACGCAACAACAAAAAAATAATGTTTCACGGGGAACATAAAAAAGGGGTAAAAACATTGAAAACATACGAGTTGAGGGGTAAGGCAATTGTTTGCAGCGTAAAGGCAAATAACATTGAGGATGCAAGGCGGATCGTATCCTCGCCGATTATCGAGGTTATGGAGCTATTAAAAGAGGTTACCTTTAAAAGATTATAGGAGGCGGTAATTATGCAAGAAAATAAAGAGCTTAAAGCTTTTGCCAAAAGATTGCAAGAGGAATTACCAAAAGTGCTTAATCCCTCGGGCGTTACCTTATTACCCGAGCACCAAAGCATTTTAATTAAAGCCACAATAAACGAAATCT
Organism: Eubacteriales bacterium; assembly: GCA_045652025.1. Lineage (GTDB taxonomy): Bacteria > Bacillota > Clostridia > Oscillospirales > CAG-382 > Coliplasma. Next base: position 3,384 of record JAZRTL010000063.1, on the reverse strand, counting down.
TATACGATTTTATAAAAGGAGGTGACCGTTGATGCATATTGCACTTAATGCAGGGCATACGCTCCGAGGAGCAGGCAGCGGCGCGGTTGGATATATAAACGAAAGCACCGAGGCGCGCAATGTGGTTGCTTATGTGGCGCGTTATTTGCGAATTAAAGGGCACAAGGTAAGTATTATAAACATTGATAAGGCAACCACCCAAAATGCGTATTTAAGGGCGGTTGCAAGCGGCGAAAATAAGGTTGAGGCGGATTTATTCGTAAGCATACATTTTAATGCAGGCGGCGGCACGGGCTCCGAGTGTTTTACCTATAAGGGCAAGCCGCTCCCTTTTGCCGTTGGTATATGTGAGGAATTGAGCAAGCTCGGCTTTAAAAATCGAGGAGTAAAAGACGGCACCCGCCTTTATGTAGTTAAAAAGACAAAGGCACCCGCGGTGCTTGTGGAGGTTTGCTTTGTTGATAGCAAGGCGGATACCGCCCTTTATTTAAGCAAGGGGGCGGCGGTGATCGGGCAAGCAATTACCCGTGGAATTGTAAATTATTAAAGTTTGGAGGTTGATATGAAAATAATTAAAAGCGGGAATTTCCCAAAAGAGGCAAAAGGCGTATGCCCTTTATGCGGTTGCGAATTTATCGCGGAAAAGGATGATATAAATTGCCGTTTAAGCACCCACCCCGCAACGGGAAAGCCTTTTATAGTGGATGCGTGGGTACCTTGCCCCGAATGTGGATGCAATGCGGGTTTGGATATGTCCGAATTTAAGAAAATAGGAGGTTTATATGGGCGGAAATAAGGAATACAACCGCGAGGAAATCATAAGCCTTGCAAAAATCCGACAAGATGCGGTGGAGGCAACCTTATGGAGGATAAGCCAAAGGATAGAGGGCTTAAAAGTAAGCGGGGAATTGAGCCCCGAGGCGCATAAAAAGATATGCGGGTATTTAAAAGATATTGCCAAAGAATACGGCGTAAAAATAGAACAATAGGAGGTTGATATGGAAAGAGAAAAGCAAATTGAAGAATTAACTAATATAATTATGACAATTCAAACTATTTATCACGAAAAAGCAAGTAGTGAGCAAATAGCACAAGGACTTGTCAATGCAAATTGTAGAATAGTGGAGCAAGGCTCGGTGGTGTTGACGGAAGAAGAAAGCAAATATATTCAACCTCATAAGGTTTTAGCAAATGCAACCTTAAAAGGCTTAACAAAAGCCGAACTCATAGAGCATATTAGGTTGTTGGAGCATAATTGGGCAAGTGCTAAATGGTTTAATGCTAACCAAGCAAAGAACTTTGAAATTCTTGAAAAAGAAATCAAAGACCAAGCACGCAAGGAAGCAGTCAAAGAGGTTTTAGATAGAGCATACGATTGGGGGCAAGACTTTTTCTTTGATTACACTTTTATGGAAGAGGACGACTTTAACGGAATGCTAAACAACCTCGCAAAAGAGTTTGAATTAGATATAAAGGAGTAGTTATGGATAGATTGAAAAAAGCAAAGCTCCGCAAAGCTCGTAAAATGCGCCGTGTATTAAAGAAAATGCGCAAGGATATAAAGCGGATCAACAAAGGGCTTGATGCCTTTATGAATAAGGCAAGGGCGTTGGATTTGCTTTTACCCGATAATATGACCTTTACGGATTTAATTAAAATGGATTGAGGCAAAAGTAACTATGGTTAAAAGAATACGCAAAAGCACAAGCGAAACAATGAGGGGCGGCGGATATGTCGCCCTTTTAAAATACGGGAAAAAAGGCTTATTTTTAAGCGATATAATAAAAAAGAGAGGTGAGGCTTATGGCACAAGCGGGGCGTAAAGAAAAATACGATAAGAGCGTGGCTCCGTTTTTAGAAGATATAAACGCGGCTATTATGCGTGGATGCACCGAGGAGCAAATTGCAAGCTCGCTCGGCATTTCCATTGCATCGCTTAATAATTACAAGAAGAAATACCCCGAGCTCGCCGAGGCATTGACGAAAAACAAGGGCGCAACCGCATTGCAAAAGCTCGTAAATGCGGGCATTGAGGCGGCTTGCGGTAAATGGGTTGAGGAAACCTCAACAACGGTTGCATTGGATGAGGACGGCAACCCCTCAAAACGCCAACAAACAACCTCGCGGAGGTGGGTTGCTGCAAATCCGACCTTGCATTTATTTTATGTAAAGTATTTCGGACAAAACGAGGGCTTTGTTTCCGATCCAAAAGAGCTTGAATTAAAAGAGGCAAAGCTTGCCTTTGAAAAGGAAATACAAGCCTTAAAGGATTGGCACGAGTATAAATAATATTTTTATAATTTTTAGGAGCCCTTTATACGGGGGCACAAAGGAGGTTAAGAGGTGAGCGCACCAAAAGTATATGCTTTATGCGGCACAAATTGCCGATATGAAACCTTAACAAAAGAGCAAATTATCACCGCAATTGCAAACGCGGTGCAAAACGGCGATATCGGGGATATCGATGCGGGATTTATTACCACGATTAAAGAGCAAAACGGCGGCGAGGGTTTGCGTTTTTGGGTTGGCACAATGGCAGCTTATAACGCTTTAACCGAGAAATCCGCCGATATTCTTTATATCGTAACGGATGATAACACCCTTGGCGATATCGAGCAATCTTTCGAGGATATGAAAACCACCCTTGATAATATAACCGAGGGTAAAAGCAAAGTGCCAAAAGCCAAGGAGGCGGAAATTGCACAATATGCAAGCCCCGACACCTCAAAAGGCACTATTGAGGATAGGCTTACAAATTTGGGTTTTAAGCAAGGCAGCGCATCGGTAAGCCTCGGGAGTGCTGCCACTAATAGCGTAAAGAGGCAAGGCAATTATTGCATTTTAAATCTTGTTTTGAAAGATGAGTATTTTACGGGCGTTATTGCAACGCTCCCCGCGCAATTTAGACCAAAGGCAACCTTTGCAACAAAGGTTGGAGCGAAATTTGCAACAATTGATGCGTTGGAGGTATATGCGGCGGCAACTTGCACAATTGCCACGGACGGCACAATATCCGTTGCTCTTATTGATTATAACGGCACGGCAATAAGTGGCGATATATACGAGCTTTATTTGGAAAATATCGGGTACGAGGCGAGCCCGATAGCATAAGGAGGCACAAATGGCATTTTTAAATGACAAAAACAAATTTTTAATTGGCTTAAAAGGCGATAAAGGCGACAAAGGCGAGCAAGGTATCCAAGGCGAGCAAGGTATCCAAGGCTTAACGGGTGCCGCAATTTTAAGCACCACTTTGCAAGGGCAAGACGGCAACGGCGGCAATGTTTATAAACAAACCTTTGATAATGGAGCCACGGCAACTTTTACCGCGCCAAAAGGCGACAAAGGCGACACGGGAGCCAAGGGCGACAAAGGCGACACGGG
>JAZRTL010000062.1:0-12238 GCA_045652025.1 Eubacteriales bacterium | reverse complement strand
AGTTCCGCAGAGAGCTTATTAAATCGCTTGCCTCGCTTGGTGAGGTTACAATCGCCGTTCCCTTTGGCGACCATATAGATGATTTCGAGCAGCTCGGCTGTAAGATGATTAACGTTTCGCTCGACCGTAGGGGAATTAATCCCTTCAAGGATTTTAAGCTGTATAAGGCATATAAAAAAATAATCAGCGAGGAAAAGCCGACAACGGTTATAACCTATTCAATAAAGCCCAACGTTTACGGCGGATATGCTTGCCGTAAAGCAGGTGTTCCTTACTGTGTTAACGTCCAAGGGCTTGGAACCGCGTTCCAAAAAATCGGTCTTGCTCAGCTTGTTGCTTTTATGTATAAAACCGCGCTTAAGGAAAGCAAGGTAACCTTTTTCGAAAACGAGGGCAACCTAAAGGCGTTCCTTGACCGTAAAATCATCCCTGCCGAAAACGCTTGCTTGCTTAACGGCGCGGGTGTAAATTTAGAACGTTATACCTATTGCGAATATCCCAATAACGAAAAAATCCGCTTCCTTTACCTTGGTAGGATAATGAAGGAAAAGGGTGTCGATGAGCTTTTCGCCGCTGCCGAACAGCTGTTTGCCGAAGGGGTCGATTTCAAGCTCGATTTGGTTGGATTTTTCGAGGAAGAATATAAACAAACCGTGTCTGCGCTCGAGGAAAAGGGCATCGCGAAATTTTATGGGTTTAGGCAGAACCCGCGTCCCTATTATAACGAATGTGATTGTGTTGTACTTCCGTCCTACCACGAGGGTATGAGCAACGTGCTTTTGGAATCTGCCGCGGTCGGAAGACCTATAATCTGTTCGGATATCTGTGGTTGCAGAGAAACTGTTGTTAAAGACGTTAGCGGTTATCTTTGCAAGGTAAAGGATGTCGAAACGCTTGCCGATGCGATGAGGCGAATTTGCTCGCTTTCGCGTGAGCAACGCGCCGAAATGGGCAAGCAGGGCAGAAAGCATATAGAAGAAAACTTCGAAAAGAGCAAAATCGTTGAACAAACGATTAACGCGATTTTAAAATAAAAGAGAACGGTACGAGTATGAAGAGGGTTTTGTTTTTAATTCATGATCTTGGTTCCGGCGGTGCAGAAAAGGTGCTCGTCAACCTTGTTAACAATATGAATTCCAAAAAATTCGATATAACCGTACTCGCCGTTTTCGGTGGCGGCGTTAACGAGCAATTTCTTAAGCCGCATATAAAATATAAAACCATTTTCCCAAAGGAATTCCCCGGTAATAGCCATTTAATGAAGCTTCTAACCCCAAAACACCTCCATAAATGGTTCGTTAAGGAAGAATACGATATCGAAATTTCCTATCTCGAGGGCCCTTCCGCAAGAATAATAAGCGGTTGCCCGAGCGAGCAAACAAAGCTCGTTTCTTGGATACATTCGGTGCAGGGAAGTGCAAAACAGCTTTCCGCCTCTTTCAGAAGCTTTAAAGAAGCAGAAAATTGCTATAACCGATATGATAATACGGTTTGTGTTTCGCAATTTATAAAAGAGGATTTCACAAAAATTCTTAACTTTAAAAAATCTTGCTGTGTGCTTTATAACACAAACGAAACTAACGCTATAACCGATATGGCTGTCGAAGCCGTAGAGAGCTTCCCAAAAGAAAATTGCTTTAATATCGTTTCTGTCGGAACATTAAAGGAAGTCAAGGGCTATATGCGCTTGCTTGGTATAATAAAGCGCTTGCGCGACGAGGGTAAGAAAATCCACCTTTATATCCTTGGTGTAGGTCCAATGCGCGAGGAAATGGAGCAATATATTTCCCAAAATAATCTTTCCGAGTATGTAACGCTTTTGGGCTACCAAACTAACCCCTATAAGTTCGTTTCGAGGTGCGATTTGTTCGTCTGCTCGAGCTTTTCGGAGGGCTTTTCCACCGCCGCTACCGAATCGCTTATCGTTGGTACTCCCGTTTGTACCGTCGAGGTTTCGGGTATGAAGGAAATGCTCGGCGATAATAACGAATACGGTGTGGTTACCGAAAATAACGAAAACGCCTTGTACGAGGGTATAAAATTGCTTTTGGAAAATCCGCAAATGCTTTCGGATTATAAAATAAAGGCGATCGAGCGCGCAAAAAGATTTTCAACCGAAGAAACCGTTAATGCGGTCGAGCAAATGTTGCTTAGTTTATAAAAGAAAGGGTGTTCAATATGTCCGGTAAATTAATAGTATCGTTGGATTTCGAGCTGCTTTGGGGCGTGTTGGACTTTGCCGACCCAAATACCTATAAGCCGAACGTTCTCGGCGGTAGGGAAGCTATCCCGCGTTTGCTTAAAACGTTCGAAAAATACGGCATCCACGCTACTTGGGCAACCGTTGGCTTTATGTTTGCCGAAAATAGCGAGGAAGCAAAAAAATATTTCCCCGAGGGCGCGTTGCCTACCTATAAAAACGAAAAGCTTTCGCCCTATAATTCCTTTGGCGAAAGCGCGGGTTGCGATAACGAGCGCGAATATTTCTATGCCCCCGAGCTAATAAAGCTCATTTCCGAAACCGAGGGGCAGGAGATAGGTACCCACACCTTCTCCCATTACTACTGTCGCGAGGATGGCCAAACGGTCGAGCAATTCAAGGCGGATATGCAGGCGGCGATTAATATTGCCGCGGCAAAGGGGTACGAACTTAAATCGGTTGTCCTTCCGCGTAACCAATGCACAAAGGAAAGCACCGCCGTGCTTGCCGAGCTTGGCTTTGTTACCTATCGCGATGAGGAAAACGATTGGATACACGAAAAAATAAAAATAAAACCGCTAATGCGCGCGTTGCGACTTATGGACGTTTATTTTTCGTTAACGGGCAAGGGCGGTTATATACCCAAAAAGGAAGACGGGATTTATAACCTCGTCGGCTCGCGTATGTATAAGCCGTTTTTCAAACCGCTTTCCTTTATGGAGGGGCTAAAGGTCAAAAGAATTAAAAACCAAATGTATCATGCCGCTAAAAACGGGTTGACCTTCCACCTTTGGTGGCACCCCCATAATATCGGCGTTAATACCGAGCTTCATTTTAAACAGCTCGAGGAAATTTTTAGCTATTATAAATATTTACAGGATAAATTCGGAATGCAAAGCGTAAATATGCTGGAGGCAGCTACCGAAGGGTGAATTAATGTATCAGTTTTATTATGCAGATAAATCGAAAGAGCTAACGCGCGCGAATATTACTAAAAACGTTGCCGATATATTTAATATTTCTGCGGTTCGCCCTGCGATGTGGGAGGAGCATTGCCTTGAATGCTCGGCTCCGCTCTGCTTCGAGAATTGTCTGCATTTCTCTTCCCGTAGCGACGGTAGATGCAAAAGATTCGAAAACGGTATGTATCTCTTTAACGATTCCCGCGCTTGTTGCGGTGTCGGGGTAAGAGTGAGCTTTCGTAAATGGGCGAATATGATGACAATTCTGTTCCCCGCAATGCTTTCTAACGAGGATTATTTAAAGCTTAATAATAAAAACCAAAAGCTTGGCAATTTCCTAAATAGAATTGAATCAAGCAAGCTCCCCTTGGCACTTCGCTGGCAATCGATACGCATTATCGAATTTCTTAGAAGAAGACAGTTAAGAGCGCTTGGCGGAATGGATAACACTCCCGATGCATTTATATTCCATGGGTATAGCTATACCGAAACACCGTTTAGGTTGAATATCGAAATATTTGATGATCATACCTCGGTTTTTAAAACCTCTGTCGAGATAACAAAGGGCGAAAATCTTTCGGTTTTGCCCGCATCTGCTTTGTCGGCTGAATGCGCCAAGGCGGGCAATCTTGTAAAGGTCTATCCCGAAAACGATATAGAAGCCGAGCTTGATATTTTGTGGTGCGATTTCGTTAAGGGAGCTCCCGTCGTTAGCGAGCGCCCTGCCGAAAAGGTAAAATGTGTCGTTTGGGATTTGGACAATACCCTTTGGAACGGTACGCTTATCGAAACCGATGACGTAAAAACGCTAAAGCTTAACGAGGGCGTTTTGGAGGCAATAAAGGAGCTCGATTCCCGCGGAATTATCCAATCCGTTGCAAGTAAAAACGATTACGATAATGCCTATCCCGTCCTTGTGGATTTGGGTGTTGCGGAATATTTTCTCTATCCTAAAATCCATTGGAACGCTAAAAGCGGCTCTATTGCCGATATAGCAAAAGAGCTTAATATCGGTGTCGATAGCTTCGCGTTTATCGACGATACCGCTTTCGAGCGTGCGGAGGTAAGCGGCTCGCTTCCGCAGGTTAGGGTGTACGATTTCAACGAGCTTTCTTCCTTGCTTGGTAGAGAGGAGTTTAACGTTCCCGTTACCGAGGAAAGTAAAAATCGCCGTGCAATGTATCGCGCCGAGGAAAAGCGCAACGCGCTAAAAACCTCTTCCGCAGGTAATGCAGAGGCGTTCCTTAGAAGCTGTAATATAAACCTTTCTGTTTTCGAGCCCAAGAGCGAACCCGATATCCTTCGTTGCTTCGAGCTTGTCGTTCGTACTAACCAGCTAAATATGTCGGGCGTTAAATATAGCTTCGATGAATTTAAAACGGTTCTTTCCAAAGAGGGATATACCAACTTTGCCTTTAATTGCAGCGACGATTTCGGTAGCTACGGTATCGTCGGCTTCGGTCAATATTATAAAGAAAATACTAAAATCGTTTTTTCCGAATTTGCAATGTCCTGCCGCGTTGCAGGTAAATTTGCCGAAAGTGCTCTTTTTGCCGAGCTTCTAAACCGCGAAAATTGTACGGTTGGCGAATTCGCTTGTATAAAAACAAAAAAGAATATCCTATTAAGAAATACTCTTGCGGATATCGGCTTTGAAATTAGCGAGGAAACGGCGGATAAGGTTGTCTATAGCTTCGGAAACGATTTAAAGAATAACGATATTGTTAAAATAAAATAAGGCGAGAGCTTATGAATAAAAAAGTTTCTGTTATTATGGCGGTTCATAATTGTGCCGCAACAGTAGATAAAGCAATACAATCAATAATGGACCAAACCTATACCGATTGGGTTATGATAATTTGCGATGACGGCTCTACCGATAATACCTTAGCGGTTGTTAAGGGGTACGAGGAAAAATATCCCGAAAAATTCAAGGTTATCCAAAACGACGGTAACAAAAAATTGCCCTATTCGTTAAACCATTGCTTAAGGTACGTCGAAACCGAGCTCGTTGCCCGTATGGATGGCGACGATTGGTCAACCCCCGATCGTTTCGAAAAGCAGGTCGCCTTTTTGGAAGCAAATCCCGATATCGTTTTGGTCGGAACCGGCGTTGCCGTTTCGGACGGTGTTAACAAAATCGGCTCGATTATAAAAACACCAACGCCTACAAAGGAAACGATGTTAAAGCAAAACGCCTTTTCCCACGCTTCTATAATGACCTATAAGCGCGTTTACGATGCGCTTGGCGGCTATTCGCTCGACCCTACCGTGCAACGCGTTGAGGACGTGGACCTTTGGTGCCGCTTTCTTGCAAAGGGCTTTGTCGGTCATAACATTCCCGACGAATTGTACGTCATTTTGGAGGATGCTAACGCGGTAAGAAGACGTAGCTTCTCTGCAAGATGGAACGAGGCAAGAACAAGAAATCGTGGATATAAGCTGATGGGCTTTAAGGGCTGGGTAACAATAAAACCCTACTTGGGCGTTCTAAAATCGCTCGTCCCCGTAAAGCTTTACCAAATCGTCCATGAATACCGCTTCAAAAAAAATAAACTTTCGTAAAGGAAAGAACAATGGGTTTTGTAAAAGAATTGCTATATAGATTTCGTGGCGAATTTACTACCGAAAAGTTAATTTCGATGGGTATGAAGGTTGGAAAAAATTTCAAAAGATTAAACGGTGTTATTCTAGACCCTTCTCATTGCTGGCTTATCGAAATCGGAGATAACGTAACGATGGCACCTAATGTGCATATCCTTTGCCACGATGCAAGCACAAAGCAATTTTTGGGCTATACAAAAATCGGCCGCGTTAATATAGGCGATAACGTCTTTATCGGTGCCGAATCGGTTGTTCTTCCGGGCGTTAAGATTGGAAATAACGTAATTATCGGCGCAAATAGTACGGTTACAAAGGACGTTCCGAATAATACCGTCGTCGCAGGTGCACCCGCAAAGGTCATTTGCACGCTCGAAGAATATTTGGAAAAAGAAAAAGAACGTATGTCGTCTTCCATCTGCTATGGCGAGGAATATACTCTCCGCGGGAACGTGTCTATGGAAAAGCGATTGCAACAAAAAGAAGAACTTAAGGATAAAATAGGATATATCGACTAATGAATAAACCTTTAATATCTATCGTAATACCCGCGTATAATTGCGAAAAATATATCTCAAGATGCTTAAATAGCTTGATTGAGCAGGTATATAATAATTTCGAGATTATAATCGTTAATGACGGCTCTAAGGATAAAACTGCCGAAATTATCGATGATTATGCGTGCAAATACGATTTTGTTAGGGCCATTCATAAAGAAAACGGCGGCGTTACCTCAGCACGACTAAAAGGCGCAGAAGCTGCAACGGGTGATTTTGTGGGATTTGTCGATAGCGACGATGAAATTGAGCCCGATATGTATGAGCTTTTGGTAGCAAATGCTTTAAAATACGAAGCCGATATTTCTCATTGCGGATATCAAATGGTTTTCCCTAGCCATATAGATTTATATCACGGTACGGGCGAGCTGTTTGTTGAAGATAATAAACAAGGTGTAATAAGTCTTCTTTCGGGTCAAAAGGTTGAGCCGGGATTGTGGAATAAGCTTTATAAAAAGGATTTGTTTAAAACTTTGCTGGAGCAAAATTTAATGGATTGCTCTATTAAAAACAACGAAGACCTTTTAATGAATTATTACCTGTTCAAAGAAGCGCAAAAAAGCGTTTTCGAGGATGTTTGTAAATATAAATATATTCTTAACGCTCAGTCGGCAACCGGCAAATCGCTTAACGTTAATCAGCTTCTTGATCCCGTGAAGGTGAAAAAGATACTTTTGCAGGAAACAAAAGGGGATGGCGATTGTCAGTTTATTTTAACCTCCCATATTGTTTCCCACCTTGTATCGTTGGCAACAATGTCCACAAAAGAGAACCCTCAGTTAATAAAGCCCATCCGCAAGGACGCAAGAAAAGAATTGCGCGAAATGCTACCTTCGGTTTTGAAAGCGCAAGGCAACGCGGTTAAGCTAAAAGCGTTGTGGGGCGCGTACTTGCCAACAAGCTACCGATGGGCTCACAATATCTATCTTAAAATAACAGGACTTGATAAGATTTATGAAATCAAATAACGAGAAACCTTTAATAAGCGTTATAGTGCCGGTTTATAAGGTCGAACAATATCTTGACCGTTGTGTAGAAAGTATTGTTAACCAAACCTATAAAAATCTCGAGATAATCCTTGTTGATGACGGCTCGCCCGATAATTGTCCCGCAATGTGCGATAATTGGGCTAAAAAGGACGCTCGTATAAAGGTTGTTCATAAACAAAACGGCGGCTTGTCCGATGCACGAAATGCCGGTATGTCCGTGGCATCGGGCGAATATATTGCCTTTGTCGATAGTGATGATTGGGTAGGGCTAAGATTTATCGAGATACTATATAAGGCAATAAGTAAATACGATGTTAGGCTTGCTGCTTGTGAGGTCGCTACCGTACACGATGTGGTTAATTGCGAATTGAATTGTGATTTAAATATCGTATCTTTAGACACCGAGCAAGCGTTTGAAACTATTTTGTATGGCAGAGGCGTTCGTGCAGTTGCTTGGAACAAATTGTATCATCGTAGCTTAATTGAAAAAAGAAGTTTTCCCGTTGGAAAACTTCACGAGGATGAATTTTTCACATTTGAGGTGTTGTGTGAATGTGAAAAAATAGCGTTTACGGATGCGGTGTTGTATTACTATTATCAAAGAGAAAATAGTATAATGAGCACCATTTCGCCTAAACACTTGGACGCAATTGAGGCGCGAGTTAAACGAATTGACTATTTTAAAAATACATATCCAAGACTGTACAAGTTGGATAAGTCGACCGTTTGTGCTTTGTTTCTTAATTATTATGTACTGGTTGATGATTTGCCTCGCCAGTTTAAAAAAGAATGCCAAACTAAAATAAAAAAATACCGAAGGAATGTGCGCTTTACATACGACGAGTTTTTTGCACTAACATTAAAACAGAAGGTTTATGTTTTGGTAAGTAAACGTCTTATCGGTATAGCGAGCAAGATTTTAAAAATAACCAGAAGAGGTAGACAGTAATGAGCTTATTTTCCAGAATAACAAAACGAATTAAATCGACTACCTCGAAATTCAAAACCGATTGCAGTTTTTCTTTTAAATACGCTTCACTTCGTGTTGTTGATGAATTGGGCGGACGTATTGGATTGAAGGGCTTGTCTAAAAAGGCGCGCGCGTCAAAAGAGCAATGGGCGCTTAATTATTTAAAAGAAAATTTGTCATCTGTGATTGAAAAATATAAAAATGCAGTTGATGAAAGCGTATATGATGACAATTCGCCTATTTGGGTATGTTGGTGGACGGGTGAGGAAACCGCACCGCCGCTAGTTAAACAATGTATTAAAAGTATAAAAGCAAATGCCAAAACCCGTCCCGTTGTTTTTATACATAAGGATAATTGGTCGGAATATATCGATATTCCCGATTATATCTTGAAAAAGGTGGAGGCGAATAAGATCTGCCTTGCTAACTTTTCGGATTACTTGCGAGTATCCTTGGTAGGTAAGTATGGCGGACTTTGGATAGATGCAACTGTTTTTTGTTCACAGGCAATACCCGAAGAGGTGTTCAAGCTTCCATTTTTCAGTTGTAAGAGCGAATATGACGAAAATTGCCCGTATACTTCAAAAATGCGCTGGACGGCCTTCATTTTGGGCGGTCAACGCGAAAATATGTTTTTTAAGTATATGAAATCCGCTTTTGACGAATATTGGTTTAAGCATGACTATTCGATCGATTATTTGCTTGTGGATTATCTTATTGTAACCGCTTATAATGAAATCCCTCGGATAAGAGATCAAATAGATAATGTTCCGATCAATAACCCAAAAAGAGATGATTTGCAAATGGCAATGAATCTCGCGCTACCTAGCGAAAAATTCGCAGAGGTTGTAGATAGCAATACTTGCTTGTATAAACTATCTTGGAGAGAAACATATTCTTTAACCACTTCCGACGGGAAGGAAAGTATATATTCTTATTTCTTGAAAATGAAATTTGAAGCGGAATCCGATAATTATTAATCGCTTTGAAAAAACGGAGAAACTTGGATGTCAAAGCTCTATGTATTCTGCGCGTACGATCTTTTGGATTGCGGACCTTGGTACTATGTAAAACGATTGTTTTTGAAATAAAAAACAAATTGTTCAAAAAGTAATTTTTGAATGTAAAGTATTTAAAACAGGCGTATAATCGCTCCGACAAATAATTAATGTAAGGTGTAGAACATGAAAATAGCAGTTGCAGGAACTGGATATGTGGGTTTATCCAATGCAATATTATTGGCACAAAATAACACGGTGTTTGCAGTAGATTTATTCAAAGAAAAGGTGGATTTGATAAACTCTAAAAAATCGCCTATTGTTGATGCTGAAATAGAGGAATATTTGGCAAATTGCGATCTTGATTTGCTGGCAACTACCGATGCGGAGTTGGCGTATAGCGAAGCAAAATACGTTGTAGTAGCTACACCTACAAATTATGACGAAACAAAAAACTTTTTCGATACATCTTCGGTAGAGTCGGTTATCAAACAGGTTTTGTCTATCAATCCGAATGCGGTTATCGTTATAAAATCTACGGTTCCTGTAGGATATACAAAAAAAATAAGCGAGCTATATCCCAAAGCAAGAATTTTGTTTAGCCCTGAATTTTTGCGCGAGGGAAAGGCGCTTTACGATAATCTGTACCCTTCGAGAATAATCGTTGGATATAATCAAGACGATTCGAGCTCGTTCGAGTTTGCAAAGGAATTCGCGTCGCTTTTGGCCGGCGGAGCGAAAAAAACAGATATCCCGACTTTGTTTACAAATAGCAGCGAAGCAGAAGCGGTGAAGCTGTTCGCAAATACCTATTTGGCTTTAAGAGTTAGCTTTTTTAATGAATTAGATACATACGCCGAGGTACATGGATTGGATTCTCGCCAGATTATTGACGGTGTATGCTTAGACCCAAGAATCGGCGCTCATTATAACAATCCCTCTTTCGGATATGGCGGATATTGCTTGCCGAAGGACACAAAGCAGCTTTTGGCGAACTATAAGGACGTTCCCGAAAATATTATCCAAGCAATAGTCGAAGCGAACAGAACGCGAAAGGACTTTGTGGCGGATCGTATTTTAAAGCTTTCCGGCCATAACGTTAAAGAAGGTAAAATAGCAGTTGTGGGTGTGTATCGCCTAACGATGAAGTTCGGCTCGGATAACTTCAGACAATCTTCAATACAAGGTGTAATGAAACGCCTTAAAGCAGAAGGTGCTAAAGTGGTTATATATGAACCGACGTTGGAGGAATCTGTTTTTTATGGTGATCGTGTAATAGCGTCTTTTGAGGAATTTAAAAATTGTTGCGACGTTATTATAGCTAACCGATATAACGAGGAATTGGAAGAGTGTATAGAAAAGGTCTATACAAGAGATTTGTTTAAAAGAGATTGAAATAACGGAGGAAAATATGGATTTTAAATATAAAATAACGCTTTTTACACCCACTTATAACCGCGCGTATATATTAGACACTCTGTATAGATCTGTTCAAAGACAAACCTTTAGAGATTTTGAATGGATAATTTTGGATGATGGCTCCGGCGATAATACAGAGGAATTAGTTAATACATGGATTAACGATAATAACGATTTTCCTATCCGTTTCTATAAGCAAGCTAACGGCGGTAAATGCCGCGCAATAAATCGCGGGTTAGATTTGGCAGAAGGCGAATTGTTCTTTATAATGGACTCGGACGATTATCTTACAGATGACGCGTTGGAAACTGTCGTCAAGTGGGAAGCAACAATAGAAGATAAATCTGCTTTTTGCGGTGTTGCAGGTAACCGAGGCAGTAGCCCTACCGAAACACCTAATACTCGCCTCTGGCAAATGTATGGTGAGGGTTGTGAGTATATTGATGAATATGCCTTCGTTAGATATGACGAATATACCGATAAGGTTATCGACGGCGAACGTGCGGGCGTATGGTATACAGAATTGCACAGAAAGTATAAATATCCCGAATTCGAGGGGGAAAACTTTTTGACACCCTGCATTCCGTGGAATAGAATGTCCGCAGATGGATATAAGATAAGAATTTTCGACGATATCATTTGGATATGTGAGTATTTAGCGGATGGTCTGACAATGCAAGGCAATATGAGGTTCATCAAAAACCCCCAAGGCCATGGCTTGTGGTTGCGCGAAAAGGCTGAATTTTTGCATTATCCCTTAAAAGAAAAAATGAAAATGTGGTATAGCTTCTATTGCGACCACACCTTCTGTGACGAACAATACCGTCTTACAAAAAAGCAATGCGCCGAATATATTGGCGGACCGCTATGGTTTATGTATGCATCGGATATCGTTCATAAGCTAAAAGGATTAATTAAATAATCTCGAAATGAAAGAGGAATCTTTATGATACATCCTATTTTGTCAATTCAAGCTCGTACACAAACCTTTATATTAAAGCATTTTCCAAAAACACGCTACGGTAAAGCTATGAAAAAGCTACATAATACCCGCCTTGGCGAAAGCTGTTTTATAATAGGCAACGGACCGAGCTTAACAAAAGAGGATTTATCCACCCTGCATAAAATGGGGATAGATACCTTTGCGGTTAATAGAATTTTTAAGATTTTCCCCCAAACCGATTGGCGACCTACCTATTACGTTAGCACCGACCCCGTGCTAATTCGCGATACGATTTCCGAGGTAGAGGATATCCCCGCAAGGATAACCTTTATTCCTTTGCAGAATAAGTATTACCATAATATTAAGGTCAAGGGCGCTACCTACTTTTTCCGTAACGATAAGCGAGAAAATGACCAACCGGACGGTTTCGGCTTGGATTGCACGGCGCAGGTTAATATGCGCGGTACGGTAACAATCGCTTGTATGCAGTTGGCTATGCATTTGGGATATAAGCATATCTATCTTTTGGGTATCGACCATAATTTCGATAAAATAATTACCGAAAACGGCGAAATCATTATCGACCCAAGCGTTAAAAA
>JAZRTL010000061.1:0-7242 GCA_045652025.1 Eubacteriales bacterium | reverse complement strand
TTTTATAAAATCATTAATAAAATTTCAAAAACCGAATTCGTTTCGGGTGCGCGTGATTATCGCTTAATGACAAGAAGAATGGTCGATTCGGTTTTATCACTTACCGAATATAACCGCTTTACAAAGGGTATTTTCTCTTGGGTCGGCTATAAGACCGAATGGATTAGCTTTACCAACGTCGAGCGCGTTGCGGGCAAAACGAAATGGTCGTTTTGGGGCTTGTTTAAATATTCTATCGAATGTATAGTTGCCTTTTCTACCGTTCCGCTTGCAATAAGCTCGTTTTGCGGGTTCTTTATGTTCCTGCTTTCCTTGCTCGGTATCTTGGTGGTTATTGTTAGAAAGATTATCGATAATTCTTCCTCGGTTTCGGGCTGGGCATCTACGATAATCGTTATTTTGCTGGTCGGCGGGCTACAGCTCTTGTGCCTTGGTATTTTGGGTCAATATATGTCAAAAACCTATTTGGAAACAAAACGCCGTCCCGATTATATCGTTGCGGAGCGTAACGACGATAAGGTGGAGGAATAATGGCGCTTTTTAAGAAGAAACCGCCAAAGGACACAAACAGCCCTGAGTTTAGGTTGTATATGTGCCAAAAATTAGATGGCAGAGCTTTAAAATATATTCTCGAGCGTGATCCCGAGCGAGGCGATAGAGTTATCGGCAAGGGCGGTGTTCTAAGCTTGTACGAGGGCGATTTTACCGTCGTGTGCGAGGGAAATGCACTTTTTGTGTGCGAGGCAACCGAACTACACGCTTGGGAATTTATGTCGCTCGATGGAGCAACGCTTACGGGTTTCGATAAAACCCAAGGTAAAGAAAGAACTATTTTAGCATATTACACATATTACAGAGATTAATAAGGAGGGCGCTCAAAGCGCGAACTTAACATGGCAGAAAAATTCAGAATTGGTATCGTCGGCTGCGGCGGTATCGCAAACGGCAAGCATCTCCCCGCATTAAAGGCACAACCCGACGTTGAATTGGTTTGGTTTTGCGACATAATCCCCGAAAGAGCCGAAAAGGCGGCTAAGGAATACGGCACACCCGATGCAAAGGTTTGCGTTGATTACCGCGAAATTCTCGAGGATAAAACCGTCGATATCATCCACGTTTTAACTCCTAACCGCTCCCATAGCACCATCACCGTTGATGCATTGGAGGCAGGTAAGCACGTTATGTGCGAAAAGCCGATGGCAATTAACGCCGAGGAAGCAAAGAAGATGGTTGATGCCGCAAAGCGTACCGGCAAAAAGCTAACTATCGGCTACCAAAACCGTCATCGTCCCGATTCGCTCTACGTTAAGGAAGAAGCGTTGGCGGGCACCTTTGGCGAAATCTATTATGCAAGAGCTACCGCTATAAGAAGACGCGCTGTTCCTACTTGGGGTGTATTCACTAACGAATATGAGCAAGGCGGCGGCCCTCTTATCGATATCGGTACTCATGCCCTTGACCTTACTCTTTGGTGTATGGATAACTATAAGCCCAAGTATTGCGTTGGTACAACCTACCATAAGCTTGCGGATAAATTCCCCACAGGTAACGCTTGGGGCGATTGGAAGCGCGGCGAGCTTACCGTAGAGGATTCTGCGTTTGGCTTTATCGTTATGGAAAACGGCGCTACCATTACTCTCGAATCCAGCTGGGCGCTTAATATGCTCGACCCTCGTGAAGCAATTACAACCCTTTGCGGTACCGATGGCGGCGCGGATATGCTCGACGGAGTTCGTATTAACGGTATTCGCCATGGTCGCCAATACGTTCTTAAGCCCTCTTTGGGCGAGGGCGGTGTTGCTTTCTATGACGGCGCAGGAAACGAAAATCCCGCTGCACGTGAGGCAAGATTGTTCCTTGAAGCAATTCGCGAGGATAAGGAACCCTTCGTAACCCCCGAACAAGCATATACAGTAAGCCGTATTCTTGAGGGTATTTATACCTCCTCCAAGACAGGCGAGCCCTATTACTTCGATTAATCAAGAGGTATCGTTTAATGAAATTAGGTGTTATTAACGTTCTCTTCGGCGATAAACCGCTCGAGGAAACGCTTGCATATTTTAAATCTATCGGCATCGAGGAAATCGAGGTCGGCTCCGGCGGTTATCCCGGTAAGGCGCATTGCGACCCCGCCGTGCTTTTGCAAGATGAAGCAAAATTTAATGAGTTCGTCGGTTTGTTTGAAAAATACGGTCTAAAGATTAACGCGTTGGGTTGCCACGGCAATCCCGTTCATCCCCAAAAGGAGATTGCCGAAAAATACAGAACCGATTGGAGAAACGCCGTTTTACTTGCAAAAAAGCTTGGCGTTAAAAAGATTATCGGTTTTTCCGGCTGTCCCGGCGATAGCGAGGGCTCTAAGTATCCTAACTGGGTAACTTGTCCTTGGCCCGAGGATTATTTAGAGGTTCTTGAATACCAATGGAACGATGTTCTTATCCCTTATTGGAAGGAAGAAGCGGCGTTCTGTGCGGCGCACGGTATCGAGAAAATCTGTTTCGATATGCACCCCGGCTTTTGTGTTTATACTCCAGAAACGCTTCTTCGTATAAGAGAAGCTGTTGGCGATATTATCGGCGCAAACTTCGACCCGTCGCACCTTATTTGGCAGGGAATTAATCCCGTTGCGGCTATAAGAAAGCTCGGAAAGGCGATTTATCACTTCCACGCTAAAGATACCAAGATTGATGAAATTAATACTTCCGTAAACGGCGTATTGGATACAAAGCATTACGGCGATGAAATTAACCGCTCTTGGATATTCCGCGCGGTCGGATACGGTAACGATATGCAATATTGTCGCGATATGATAAGCAACTTGCGCCTTGTCGGTTACGACGATATTCTTTCTATCGAACACGAGGATAGTCTTATGACTTCTAAAGAAGGGCTCGAAAAGGCGGTTGCTTTCCTTAAGCAATGTATTATGAGCGAGCCCGCTCCCTCGGGAATGTTCTGGGCGTAAATTGAAGGTCTTGCTCGTTCCCGATTCTTTTAAGGGGTGCTTAAACGCAAAGCAGGTTTGCTCCGCCTTGGAGGAAGGGATTTTAAAAGCTAACCCCAATACAGAAATAATGCAAAACCCCTCCTCCGATGGCGGTGAGGGGTTTTGTGAATGTATGCAGAATATCTTTGGCGGGGAATATAAAAAGCTTTCGGTTACCTATCCGATGGGAAATAAAGGCGAATGCGCTTTTGTTTACGATGAATTGACAAAGACTGCGTTTATTGAGCTTGCGTCCTCTTGCGGTATAAATTTAGTACCAAAGGAAGAACGCAGTATAATGGATACAACAACCTACGGGTTGGGTGAACAGATTGCCGCGGCGGTAAAAATCGGCGCAAAAACCATATATATCGGCATTGGCGGCTCTGCCACAAACGATTGCGGTATCGGCTTGCTTTCCGCGCTTGGAATTAGGTTTTTCGATAGCGATAATAACGAGCTTCCGTCGATAGCAAAATCTCTAGATAAGGTTAGATATATCGATAAAAGCGGGTTGATGTTGCCAAGCGACGTTAAAATTATCGCGGCTTGCGACGTAACTAACCCATTGTGCGGGCCTAACGGCGCGAGTAGGGTTTATGCCGCGCAAAAGGGCGCAACCGAGGAAGAAATAGAAGCTTTGGATATCGCCGCGGCTTCCTTTGCTTCGGTATTGGGTGTAAATCCAAACGGAAAGGGTTACGGTGCCGCGGGTGGCGTAGGGATGGCGTTAATTGCAATCCTCGGTGCAACGTATATAAGCGGAGCAGATTTGTTGGTCGGCTCAAAACGCTTTAAGGATATGCTAAACGAAGCCGATTTGCTTATAACGGGAGAGGGAAATAGCGATAGTCAAACCCTTAACGGAAAGCTTGTAAGCGTTGTTCTTAAAGCCGCAAAGGATGCAAACGTTAGAGCTTTCGTAATATCCGGCGGCTTGTCTAAAGGGTATGAAGATTTATATAATATCGGCGCGGAAAAATGCATATCGCTTCTTAAAGACGGTATGGAGCTCGATTATTGTATAACAAATGCATCTGCTCTTTTATCTCAAGCAACAGAAAGAATATTCAGTAGCCAAACCGATATTTAGTCGGAATTCATTTAAAAATAAATAAAAATACAATTCTTAAACCATAGCGTATAATTCAAATGAGTTATTTGCTATGGTTTTTGTTTCGTCCGTTGGATTAAATTTTAAATGCAAAAACATTTAAAATCCTTGGAAAATAACAAAAAATTGCATATAGAACACAAAACCTTATCAAATAGTTTTAAAAAACTTATCATATGGTTATTGAAATTACATAAAAAATAGAGTATAATAGAACCATAAACCTTGAAAGGATAGTTTATGAGTATATACGAAGAATTTTTAAAAAAGGGACATAAGGTAGATCCTGTCCATGATTTTCGCGAGCTTGTTTATAGAAGTGAAGAAAGATATAGCGAGCTTCCCGCGTTTCAACTACGCGATAGGATTGTAACCTATCGTGAATTTGCCGACGATTACAGAGTGATTGTAACCGCGTTTTTAAATCTCGGGTATAAGGATAAAAGAGTTGCGGTGGTCGGCGCGAACAGCTACGCATGGATACTTGGTTATCTTGCCGCGGCTACTGTAGGCGTTGTTGTTCCTATCGATAAGGAGCTTTCCTCTGCAGATATCGTTAATTTTATAAAAGAGGCGGACTGCACGGCGGTTGTCGGGGACGAAAATATCGTTTCGTCGCTTGAATGTGATATTGTAAAATATGTTTTCAACACCAAAAAAGGCGGATTTACAACAGTTGATGACCTTCTTAAAGAGGGAAGAACCCTTTATAACGAGGGAAATAGGGAAGTTGATACAATGCCGATAAATGCCGAGGAAATGAGCATTCTTATCTTCACCTCCGGCACAACCGGAAATTCCAAAGGCGTTTGTCTTTCTCAAAAGAATATTTGCGCGAATATCTATCAGACATCGCGTATGGTAAAGGTCGATAAAACGCTCCACTCCTTGTCGGTGCTTCCGCTTCACCATACCTACGAAACAACGCTTGGACATTTGCTTTTGCTTTCAGGCGGGTCTTGCATTTCCTATTGCGACGGTCTTCGACACGTTGCTAAAAACATCGCGGAATATCGTCCGAGTGTGCTTATCGTTGTTCCGTTGCTTCTTGAATTTATTCTTAATAGAATCAATGCGTCGCTTCGCCAATCGCTCCCCAAGCGATATGTCCCAAGCGAAGAAACTCCGTTGCTTGATATGATAAAGGGACTCCCCGCAGTATTGAGATTTATTGTTAAGAAAAAGGTAAAGAAATCGCTTGGCGGACGTTTAAGGTTGTTAATTGTAGGCGCGGCGCCTATTAAGCCCGAAATAATAGAAACCTTTTATCTTTTGGGAATCGCTACTTATCAGGGCTATGGTCTTACCGAAACATCTCCGCTTATTGCCGGAAATAACGATTTTTATGTTAATCCTTATGCCGTCGGACTTCCGATTCACGGCGTTGAAATAAAAATCGAAAACCCCAACGAAGAGGGAGTTGGCGAGGTAATCTGTAAGGGCGATAACGTAATGCTTGGCTATTATAACGACCCGGAGGAAACCGAGCGCGTTATGCGTAATGGATATTTTCATACCGGCGACCTCGGTCGCTTTGATGAGGATGGCTTTTTGTATCTGGCAGGACGTTGTAAAAACGTTATAGTTGCCCAAAATGGTAAAAATATCTATCCCGAGGAATTGGAGCAACGCCTTTCGGAATCCCCGATTATTTCAGAAGTGCTTGTGCTTGGCGCGTCTAATTCCAAAGGCGGTACCGCCGTAAAAGCAAAGATTTTGCCAAATCTCGAAAAGATAGAGGAAACCTACGGTAAGGACTTAAGCAAAGAAGAAATATCTAACCTGATTTTGAACGTTGTTTCCGAAATTAACGAAAATCTTCCTATATACAAAAAGATTACAATCACAGAAATTGTATGGGAAGCATTTGAAAAAACAACAACCAAAAAGATAAAGCGTTTTGGAACGAATGCTGAATAATTAAAAATTAAAACCCCGACATTTCAAAGGATGTCGGGGTTTTATTTGTTTGGGTTATAGCTGTGAAGCGGGAATAAAGGTTTTTAATATGCCGTGAAGAACGTATCTTTCGTCCTCGTTGGAGGAGTTTGTACAGGTAATAAGCGTGCATATTTTTGAGTTTTCATCGTAATTCGGTTTAACTCTTAAAGTGTTAAACTCGGCAACTTTATCAAGAAATTGAAGATATTTTTCGCTGCTTGCAAAGTTAACCTTGGTAAAGAAGCTGCCGTCGTGGCGATAACCGCTGAATATCTCGTAAATATATAAGCCCTCGTCGGTATAAACCTCAATGTTCATATTCTTCGCTAACGTGTTTCTGTTAGCGCTTTCCATAAAAGTTTTAATTGTGCGGAACATAAGGCCGTTCTTCATACAATGTCCGTAAAATACGTTGTTTGTATTCTCGGAATATATATCCGACATATCCGCTTGAGCGGTAATACTGCCTTCCTTGG
Organism: Eubacteriales bacterium; assembly: GCA_045652025.1. Classification (GTDB taxonomy): domain Bacteria; phylum Bacillota; class Clostridia; order Oscillospirales; family CAG-382; genus Coliplasma. Next base: position 725 of record JAZRTL010000061.1, on the reverse strand, counting down.
AATCTTCGCCCTTGTAGTTTTTATAAAGATAATAGTTCGTTTCGGGGCCCTTCATAACGGGGTAATCGACCTGTGTATAATCGACGTATATCCAAGCGTAAGTGTCGGGATATCTTGTCGCTTGGCCAAGATAATTTCTAAAGCAAGCGCTTCGCCTTGCCAAATCGTCCATCGAATTCAATCCGCCCATATAGTTAAGATATTCACCGTTGGAGTTAAGCATTTCGGAGAAGGTGAACATCGGAGCGGGCTCGAGAAGGGAAGGAGTATGCTTTACCGCAGAACCGGCGTTTTCGGTGCGAATGCCCTCGTACATTTTGCTGGCTTGGCTGGATTCTAAAACGCTAAGCCCAATCATAAACGTAGCATATCCAAACATACAAATACAAATAGCAATCAAAACGCAGCGAACAATCAAGCTCGGAAGCATTTCGCGCCTTTCGAGGTTAATATCACCGCGAACGTCCTTGTGCGAAAAGCTAATAACCGAATCCTCAAAAACGCTTTTTGCGTTGTCTTTGCCTTGTTCAGCCATATTGACCCCTCCTTTCATAGAGTTATTATATACAAATATGCACTAAAAATCAACTGCAAACACGTTATATTTAAAAAAACGTTACAAAAGATTTCAAAACGCCTTAAAATGACAAAAAAGCATTGACTTATATGAAATTTTATGTAAAATGTAAAATAGTATTTATATGATTATTCGGAGGAAATGTAAT
>JAZRTL010000060.1:0-3622 GCA_045652025.1 Eubacteriales bacterium | reverse complement strand
AAAAGCAGATTCAAAAGAAAAACCCCGATTTTTCGGTCAATTCGCTTCCCTTCGACGACGAAGCGACCTACAAAATGCTTTCCGACGGACACGCGATAGGTCTTTTTCAGCTCGAAAGCGAGGGCATGAGAAGTCTTCTTTCAAAGCTCAAGCCGAGGAATTTAGAGGACGTTATTTCGGTAATATCGCTTTACCGACCCGGTCCCGCGCTTTCTATTGACACGTTTTTGAAAAACCGTATTCATCCCGAAAGGATAGAATATGCCGACGAACGTTTAAAGGATATTCTCGGAACGACCTGCGGCGTTATGTTATACCAAGAGCAGGTTATGCAGGTTTGCAGAAGTCTTGCGGGGTATTCCTACGGACGCGCCGACCTCGTAAGGCGCGCGATGGCGAAGAAAAAGCCCGAGGTTATGGCAAAGGAAAAGGATATTTTTATTGAGGGCGCAAAGCAAAACGGCATTTCCGCCTTGGTTGCCGAGGATATTTTCGAGCAAATGAGCGAATTTGCGAAATACGCCTTTAACAAAAGCCACGCGGCAGCATACGCTATCGTTGCCTACCGCACGGCATATCTAAAATGCCATTACCCGCGCGAATATATGTGTTCGCTTTTAAATACGGTTATGGGCTATAACGAAAAGGTTGGCGAATACATTGCCGATTGCGCTCGGATGGGGATAAAAATTCTTGCCCCGAGCGTTAACGAGAGTATGGGCGATTTTTCTGTCGAGGGCAACAACCTTCGATTTGGGCTTAGCGCAATTAAAAACGTCGGTATGCTTTTTGCCGACCGCGTTATTAACGAAAGAAGCCGAAGAAAATTTAGCAGTATAGAGGATTTTCTTACGCGCTGTGCGGGCCACGGAAGCGTCAAGGCGTTTGAATCGCTTATTATCGCAGGGGCTCTCGATTGCTTTGGGATGGAGCGAAGCCGTATGCTCGCGGGCATAAATAGCGCGCTCGAAACCGTTTTAAAGGACAAAAATCGCAATTCCGCAGGGCAAATGAGCTTATTTGGCGGAAGTATGGGCGAGGAAAGCGTTTTTGTATTTCCCGAATCCAATCTCCCCGAGCTTTATAAAAGCGAGCTTCTTTCGGGCGAAAAGGCGATGACCGGACTTTATTTTTCGGGGCATCCGCTCGACGGATACGGCGATATCGTTACAAAAACAGGCGCGATAAATTCGCATCTCCTGCGCGAAAAATTACTTTCCGGCGCAATTAAAAAGAGTGATACGATAAAATTTATCGGTCTTGTAACAAAAAAACGCACGAAGATTACCAAGAAAAATGATATAATGGCGTTCGTAACCGCAGAGGACGAGCGTGGCGATGTCGAAATTATTGTTTTTCCGAACGCCTATACCAAGCTTGGCGATTTAATTGCCGAAAACAAGGTTCTTGTTTTTTGCGGTAACCCCGAGCTTAAGGAGGTTTACGGCGAGGACGCCAAGGACAACGTTACGATTCTCCTTACCGCCGTTTATACTCCCGAGGAGGCGGAAAGGGCTTTCGGCACCAACGCGAATATTACCGAGCCCGAGGAAAAGTCGCTTTATATTAAGGTTACCGACCAAAACCATTCTCGACTTGAGGATGCTATCGGTTTAGCATCGGCGCAGGGCGGAAGCTCAAGAATTCTCGTTTATTTTGAAAGCGATAAAAAGCTTAGACAGGTAAAAGGCAAGAGCACTAAAATTTCCGAGCGCTTGATTTTACAGTTAAAAGAAATTATGGGCGATAGCAATATTGCCGTTAAATAACCATTGACGTTTTAAAGGAGTTGTTCCTATGCAAAATAACAACGATACGAGGGATTTTTCCTCTACGGGAAACACCCCGACGGAGCAAAGCACCCCTACTATAACCTTCGATAAGGTTGACAAGGACGAAAAGAAGCAAAAAAAGCAAGACAACAAGCAAAACAAGCAAAAATCCAAAACCGCCCGCGTAACGCTTGCAACGCTTAAGGGCGTTTGGTTCACCACGCGAAAAATTCTAACCTACGTTTTAAACGTATTGCTTACCATCTTGGTAGTAGGCGTTATTACGGGCTCTGTGGTTGCGCTTGCTTTCGTGGTTTATATTAAAAACTACGTCGACCCGAACTTTACGGAGCTCGATAACCTTAAGTTCGATTCTGCCCTTTCGACAACGATGTATTATCTCGATAAGGACGGTAACGAGGTTTTGCTTGAGGGCGATACGCTCGAAAGCACCGAAAATCGTCTTTGGGCGAACTACGAGGATATTCCCGAGATGCTTATAGATGCCTATATCGCGATAGAGGACCAGCGCTTCCGCGAGCATACCGGCGTTGATACAACCCGTACCGCTTCGGCAATTTATAACTTCTTTATCCCAACAAGCTCTAACTACGGCGGTGGCTCTACCATTACCCAACAGCTTATAAAGAACGTTTCGGGCGATAACGAAACGACCATTCAACGTAAGGTACAGGAAATCTTCCGCGCCTTTAACGTCGAACAGAAATTTACAAAAGACGACATTCTCGAAATGTATCTTAACACCATCTACCTTTCCCATAATTCCTATGGCGTGCGCGTTGCGGCCCAAACCTATTTCGGCAAGGAATTAAACGAGCTAACGCTTACAGAATGTGCGGCGATTGCCTCGATAGGTAAATGGCCGATAAATTACGACCCTATAATTAACCCCCAAAACAATCTTGAACGAAGAAACCTTGTTTTAAAGCTTATGCTCGAGCAAGGAAAGATTACCCAAGAGCAGTTTAACGAATCCTACGATACACCGATAACGCTTGCCGACGGAACCGAAGAGGAATACAGCGAAACCATACACTCCTATTACATCGACACGGTTATGGACGACGTAATGGCAGACCTTATGGAAAAATACGGTTATGATAAGACCACCGCATCGAATATGCTTTATTCGGGCGGCTTGCAAATTGTTACCTGCCTTGACCCCGAAATTCAAAAGTGCGCCGAGGAGGTTTATACCAACAAGGACTATTGGCCCGAAAACAAGGGTATGCAGGCGCAATCGGCAATTTGTATTATGGACCCCAAAACCGGCAACCTGCTTGCTATTGTCGGCGGACTTGGCGAAAAGAAGGAAAGCCGCGGATTTAACCGCGCTACCCACGCAAAGCGTCAATGCGGTTCTTCTATAAAGCCGCTTTCGGTTTATGCACCTGCTATTGAAAGCGGGTTATATACCGGCGGTGATGCGGTTGACGATATTCCCCAAGGATATAACGAAGAAACACACGAGCATTGGCCCTCCAACGCGGGCAGAAGCTACAAGGGCAAGGTTTCGCTCGATTATGCAATACAGACCTCGCTTAACACCATTGCGGTTATAACCTGCAACAAGCTTGGTATTGACAACGTTTTTGAAAATCTTCTTTCCTATGGCTATACAACCCTTGTAGAATCCAAAAAGCTCGACAACGGCTTGATAGTTTCGGACAAGGGCGCTTCCCCCTTGGCGCTCGGCGGTCTTACCTACGGCGTTACGGTTCGCGAGCATACCCAAGCTTATGCAACGCTTGCGAACAACGGCATTACCTCCAAAGCGAGAACCTATTCGGTAGTACGCGATAGCCGCGGCAGAGTTATTCTTAGCAACG
>JAZRTL010000059.1:0-4828 GCA_045652025.1 Eubacteriales bacterium | reverse complement strand
CCCGATCCTACACCGGATCCCGATCCCGATCCTACACCGGATCCCGAACCCAAACCCGATCCCGAACTTAAACCCGATCCCGAACCCACACCCGATCCTGAACCTAAACCCGATCCCGAACCCACACCTGATCCCGAGCCCGACGAGGAAACCGAAATTATGCTCGGCGACGTGAATGACAGTAAGGAAATCGATTCTATGGACTACGTTCTCGTAAAGCGTGCATACTTTGGCACCTTCGACTTTATCGAAAACCAGTTCGCTCGCGGCGACGTTAATAAGTCCGGCGACATCGATTCTATGGACTACGTTCTTATTAAACGTGCATACTTCGGTACATTCGCGTTTAATTAAGATGCATATTTTCCAAGGACATGCGCCTTGGAAAATATACCTTAGAGGTTCGCGAGTGTCGAACGGTATTCGTGAGGCGCGAGGCGCGAGCGCACGAACCTCAAAAAACGGGGTCCCCAAAAATCGTTAGATTTTAGGGGAGAGAGAATATGGGACCCCTGAAAATGCTTGCATTTTTAGGGAGAGCGAAGCGATAACAAAAAACCGAGGTTCTTCCTCGGTTTTTGTTTTTGGTTTTTACCTTAAATTCTCTTGCAAGATGGGCGAAAATCGTGTATAATAAATTAAATAAATTTGCCGAGGTGTAATATGAACGAGCTCCAACAAAGCGTTTCTGTAATATTAGAGCAAAAACCAAATAAAATAATAATCAGCAACCCCTCGGCAAAGAGCGAGCAATATAAAAAAATCATCGTCGAGCAAAAGGGAAACGGCTACCAAATAACCAAATATACCGAAAAGCAAGCGTTCCACGAAAACGTTTCGCTGCCCGAGCTTGCGGAGAAAATTAATGAGCTTCTTGCACGCTTCCGCCAACTAAACGCCTTTTGCGAGAACGGCGAGCATATCCTTTTAATCTCAAATAAGGGTAAATGTAAATATACCCATAAAAAATCCTTAGGTGTTAAAATAACCGCTACCGAGCATAACCGCAAAAAACAATATATCCTTGGCGAAGGCGAGCTTGTTCCGCCGCTTGTCGATATGGGCGTGTTTACCCAAGAGGGTAAGGTCGTTAATTCGATGTACAATAAATATCGCCAAATAAATCGCTTTTTGGAAATTATCGATGACGAAATTTCCCAAAATAACCTAAAAGAGCTTAATTGTATCGATTTTGGTTGCGGTAAATCCTATCTAACCTTCGTTTTATATTACTATCTAACCGAAATTCGCAAAATTAAGGTTAATATGATAGGGCTCGATTTAAAGGAAGACGTAATTAAAAAATGTAACCAAGCCGCTTCAAAATATAACTATAACGGCTTAAAATTCGAGCTTGGCGATATTAACGGCTATACCGCGCCCTTTAAGGTGGATATGGTTATAACGCTCCACGCTTGCGATACCGCTACCGATTACGCGCTTGCAAACGCGGTCGATTGGGGAGCCAAATATATCTTTTCCGTGCCCTGTTGCCAACATGAGCTTAATTACCAAAATGCCCCCAATAACCTTTCAATACTTTCGCGCTACGGTATAATAAAAGAACGCTTTTCCGCCCTTGCGACCGATGCAATCCGCGGTAACGCGCTTGAATATTGCGGATATAAAACCCAAATTTTAGAGTTTATCGACCTTGACCATACCCCTAAAAATATCCTAATCCGCGCCGTAAAGCGCCAAACCACTCCCAACCAAGTAAAATCAAAAGCACTATCCGAAATAAAATCGCTTTGTAAGGAGTTTTCCTTCCAACCAACTCTGCTTAAATTGCTAAATATAGAGCTTGAATAGGAGAAAGTTATGAAAGCATACGAAATTATCGAACGCCTTTTCCAATACGGCAAGGATTTTAACTATACCACCACCTGCGATACCCTAAAAGCAGGTACGCCCGAAGCAGAGGTTACAAAAATCGCCGTAACGATGAACCCTACCGTTAACGTAATAAAGGATTCGAGCGCTTGGGGCGCAGAGCTTCTTATCGTTCACGAGCCGCTCTATTATAACCATATGGACGAGCATTCGGACGAGCCCCAAGAGGTCGAAAAGCGTAATTTGCTAAATAATACGGGGCTTACCGTCTATCGCTTCCACGACCATCCCCATCGCGCTTCCTATCCCGATATGATAGCCCTTGGTGAGCTACGCGATTTGGATATGGAAATCGAGCTTGAATATACCGATATTTTCGCCCTGACCCGCTTTAAATTAAAAAATCCCTTAACCCCCGTCGAGCTTGCAAAAAGAATAGAAGAAAAGCTCGGTATAAAGCACGTTAGAATTGCAGGCGCGCGTGATGTTAAATGTAAAAACGTTTCCACCTTGTTCGGTGCACCCGGCGATTTAATAGATGAAATGTCAAGGGAAGAAACCGAAATTCTTATCGTTGGCGAAACTTGCGAATGGCGCTGTGCCGAATACGCGCGTGATGCCGCAGAGCTCGGTAAAACAAAAGCCCTTCTTGTTCTCGGCCACGAGGGAAGTGAGAGAGCGGGTATGGTCTACGTTACCGATAAGTTAAAGGAATTGGTTCCCGAATTGGAAGTAAAATATTTCGAATCGGGCGAGGTTTATACCTATACCGATTAAGGAGTTAATATGATATATAATAAAGCTTGTAACGATAACCTTTCGCTTCTCGGCTATGGAATGATGCGTCTTCCTACCCTTGAAAACGGAAAAATAGATGAACTGAAAACCAAAGAATTGGTCGATACCGCAATAAAAAACGGCGTTAATTATTTCGATACCGCTTGGCCCTACCATGGTGGCGAATCCGAAATTGTAACCGCTCGCGTGCTAAAGGAATATCCAAGAGAAAGCTATCGCCTTGCGAGTAAGTATCCCGGCCACCAAATTGCCGAAACCTATAACCCCGCCGAAATATTCGAAGAACAGCTTAAAAAATGCGACGTGGAATATTTCGATTATTATCTTTTGCATAATATCTACGAGAACTCAATAAAGGTCTATATGGACGAAAGATGGGGAATTCTCGATTACTTCCGTGAGCAAAAACGCCTTGGCAGAATAAAGCACCTCGGCTTTTCAACCCACGGTAGCTTGGAAACAATTAAAAAGTTCCTCGATTATTGTGGCGAGGATATGGAGTTTTGCCAAATCCAGCTTAACTACCTCGATTGGAGCTTGCAATTCGCAAAAGAAAAATACGAGCTTCTGACCGAGCGTGGCATACCCGTTTGGGTAATGGAGCCGGTTCGCGGCGGTAAGCTCGTAAACCTTCCCGCGTCGGTTACCGAAACGCTAAAAACGCTTCGCCCCGAGGAAAGCGTTGCCGCTTGGGCGTTCCGCTTTCTTCAATCTCTCCCGAACGTAAAAATGGTGCTTAGCGGTATGTCCAATATGGAGCAATTAACCGATAATATAAAGACCTTTTCGGATCTAAAGCCGCTAAATGATAAGGAGAGGGAAGTCGTCTTTAATATCGCGGAGGGAATGAAGAACTCCGTCCCCTGTACCGCTTGCGGCTATTGCATAGAGGGTTGCCCAATGCAGCTCGATATCCCAATGCTTATTTCTATCTATAACGAAATCCGCTTTCTTCCCGTAACAAACGCCTCGATGCGTGTCGAAGCGCTCGATGACGATAAAAAGCCCTCTGCTTGTATCTCTTGCGGTGCTTGTAACGGAATTTGCCCCCAAAAGATAGACGTTCCAAAGCATCTTTCCGAGCTTACGGAATCATTAAAATCAATACCCAGCTGGGCTTCGGTTTGTAAGGAAAGGGCAGAAGCCGCCGCAAAACTAAAGAATAAATAATATAACTTGGAGGAAAATATGGCTACTAAAATTTTAAAAAGAAACGAGGTTCCCGTTGAAAACACTTGGAACCTTGCAGATATCTTCGTAAGCGACGATGCTTGGCTTGCGGAATACGAATCCCTAAAGGATATGCCCGCTAAAATCGGAGAATTTAAGGGTAAGCTCTCTAACAGTGCTGCTGATTTGCTCGCTTATTATAAGCTCGAGGACGAAATAGAATTGCGCCTTTCCGCGCTCTATGGTTACGCTAACTGTAAGGGCGACGAGGATACCGCGAACGGCTTTTATCAGGATTTCCGCGGTAAAGCAATGAGCACCTACGTTTCTATTGCAGGCGCGGCTTCCTTTGCAACTCCCGAAATTATGGCAATCCCCGAGGAAACCTTGGCTTCCTTCTTCGCTTCCTGCCCCGAGCTCGAAACCTATCGCAGACCTATCGAAAAAATCCGCCGTCGCGCTGCCCACGTTCTTTCTCCCGAATGCGAGCAAATTCTTGCCCAAGCAGGCGAAATGGCAGATAGCCCCGATAATATCGGCGGTATTTTACGCAATGCAGATATGCGCTTCCCCTCGGTAACCGATAAAGAGGGTAACGAACACGTTTTAACCCACGGTACCTTGGTAATGCTTATGGAAAGCGATGACGTTGATCTTCGTAAAAAGACCTTCGAAACCTACTATACCCGCCTTGGAGAGTTCAAGAACACCATCGCTGCAACGCTCGACGGTCAGTTCAAGCAGCTTCGCTTCTTCGCAAATGCGCGTAAATATAACAACACTCTCGAAGCATCTCTCGACCGTACGGAAGTGCCCGTAGAGGTTTATTATAATCTTATCGAGGCGGTTCATAATAACCTCGATAAAATGTATCGCTACGTTGCTCTAAGAAAGAAGCTTTTGGGCGTGGACGAGCTTCATATGTACGATGTATATACTCCCATCGTTGCCGACGTTGCTACCGAAATCCCCTATAAGCAAGCACAAGAAACTATCCTCGAGGCGCTCTCCATTCTCGGCGAGGATT
>JAZRTL010000058.1:0-6322 GCA_045652025.1 Eubacteriales bacterium | reverse complement strand
GGGTATTTACGATACCGAAAACGAAATAGACGTTTTCCTAATGAACGATATAACGCCTATATTTATCTCTTGTAAAAACGGCGTTGTCTATCCCGAGGAATTGTATAAGCTAAATACCGTTGCGAACCGCTTTGGCGGAAGATTTGCTAAAAAGGTTTTAATTGCGACCGCGTTAAAGGAAAAGGGAAAGGACTCCGCTTCCGAATACTTCCGTCAACGCGCAAAGGATATGGGAATTATCCTTATCGAAAAGGTTCAAGCAATGACCAATAAAAAATTCACAGAGCTTTTAGTGAACGTGCTAAAGTCCGAAGAGGTGCAATAATGTATAAAATTGGCGTTTCCTCAAGCTGCTTCGAGCTTACAGAGGAGAATTTTAAGCTAATTAATAAAGCCAATATCGGCGCAATAGAAATATCCTCAAGCCCCGTTGTGCAAGCCGAAATAGATTATAAAAAGCTAAAGCAAACGGCGGATAACTATAACGTCGAGCTTTGGAGCTGCCATCTTCCGTTCTATCCCTTCGAGGAGTTCGATATATCCGCAACGGATGTTTCTTCCCGCAAGAAAACCGTCGAACATCTAGGACAGCTAATAAAAAAGGCGGCAAGCGTAGGCGTTAATAAATTCGTTCTCCACCCAAGCGGCGAGCCGATTTGCGACACCGAGAGGGAAGCCCACCTTTATTCCGCAAAGGAATCGCTTAATAGCTTGGCGGAGCTTGCTTCTTCTTGCGGTGGCGTTGTTGCCGTCGAGGATTTGCCCCGTACCTGCTTGGCGCATAATACCGAGGAAATGCTCGATTTGTTAAGCGCAAACGAAAAGCTTCGCGTTTGCTTCGATTCAAACCATCTCACCTGCGACGATAATATACGTTTTATCAAAACGCTCGGCGATAAAATTGTAACCGTACATATTTCGGATTACGACCTTGTCGATGAAAAGCATTGGCTTCCCGGCGAGGGTAAGAACGATTGGCAAGCCATCCTTAATGCACTTAAGGAGGTTAATTATTCGGGCGTTTGGATGTACGAGCTTCGCCTTGAAGCCCCTAAAACAATAACCCGCCCGCGCGATTTAACCTTTTTCGATATCTACGAAAATGCAATTTCCATATTCAATAATAAAGAAATTCAAGTTCTCGGCGTTCCTAATATAAATTAACACGAGGTAACTAAAATGACTGTTCTCACAAAACAAATTTCAAGCTTAGAAAAAATCGGCTATGGCGAACTGCAAGAGCTTAGAGCGGTTAATAACAAAATATTAATGCGAGGAGAGCGCTTTTCCTACCAGCTTGCCGTTTCTGCCGATACAAACGTGGATTTTAAAATCGAGCTGATTTCTCCGCTTGCTGAAGGTATAAAGCTCTATGCCGTAAGAAGCGCAGTTCTCGATTACGTTAAGTTCGATTTTGCCGATGACGATTATATAACAACCAAAACCGGCGCAATGCCCGATATACTTTCTCCTATCGAGAATAATATGTTCCGCGTTGCTAACGAAATCGGCGCAATTTGGGTAACCGTTCGCGTTCCAAAGGATACCCCTAAAGGCGAATACGACGTAACCCTAAAGCTCACTTCCGTAAATACCGAAACCCCCGTCGAGCTAACCGAAACGCTAAAGCTCGATGTTATCGACGTAGAATTCCCCGAGCAATCTACAACCTTTACTCAATGGTTCCATGTGGATTGTATCGCTAACGTTCACGGCGCGGAAATTTACAGCGAGCGCCATTGGGAGCTTATCGATAAATATATGGCTCTTGCGAGCGATATGGGTATCACAATGCTTCTAACTCCCGTAATAACCCCGCCTCTCGATACTGCGGTCGGCGGTCTTCGCCCCTGCACCCAGCTTGTAGAAATCGAAAAGAAGGGTAACGAATATACCTTCAATTACGACCTTCTAAAGCGCTGGATTGCACTTTGCAAGAAGAATAATATTAAATATTTCGAAATTTCCCACCTCTTTTCTCAATGGGGGTTAAAATATTCACCTAACATTTGGGTTACCGAAAACGGCGAAAGAGTACGTAAATTCGGCTGGCACGTCGATGGTAATTCTGCCGAATATGCGGATTTCCTAAAGCAATTTATCCCTTCTCTTATCGCTTTCCTAAAGCAAGAGGGTATAAAAGAAAAATGCTTCTTCCATCTTTCCGATGAACCTCATAAGGAGCATCTCGACAACTATAAATATGCAAACGAGCTCGTTCAACCTATGCTCGACGGTTGCTTGATAATGGATGCAATATCCGATTACGATTTCTTCGAATACGGCTTAATGGATAGAGCCGTAACCGCAACCGACTTCCTAAACCCCTTCTTCGAGCATAACGTTCAGCACCAATGGGCGTACTATTGCTGCGCGCAAAGCGTTGGTGTCGGTAATAGATTTTTGGCTCAAGCATCCTACCGTAATCGTATTTTGGGCTTGCAGATTTATAAATTTAATATCGAGGGCTTTTTGCATTGGGGCTATAATTTCTATAATAACCAATTCTCGCGTGAGGCGGTAAACCCCTACGTTACAACCTCGTCGGATAAGGGCTTCCCCTCGGGCGATGCCTTCTCGGTATATCCAACCATTAACGGCGTAATACCTTCCTTGCGCGCCGTTGTGTTTAAAGAAGCACTCGACGACGTAGAAATTTGTAAAACGCTTGAGCGCTATATCGGCAGGGAGGCGGTAGTTAAAATGATCGACGATTTCGCAGGTATGAACCTAACCTTTAGCGAATATCCTCGTAATAATAACTATATCCCCGAGCTTATCGAGCAAATGCAAGCACTAATAAAAAAACATTCCGAACAGGTGTAAATAAGCAAACGAGGTAAAGGGTTATGCTACCAAGAGATTACGAGGTTGTTAAAATCGAGGGCGAATATGCCTATCTTCGCGAAATAGGCGCAAGTGAAGGCGACGATATTTTTATCGCAATGGCGCTTCTCCCGTCGGGTATCGACGTTGGTACAAAGCTCCATTACGAAATGCTCGAATATACGATAATATAACAAAAAAACCCAACGGTAAGCCGTTGGGTTTTTTGCTGATTTTAATCAAAATATCCTTTGTATTCAACGTGGATTTTACTGTCGGGGAATAAATGCGCGTGAAGATCAATAAAATAATCGTCCGTCATGCTTGCGATGTAATCAACAACAATCTGGCAAGGGTCGGTCGCTTCGTAATCCTCTTTCGGTGTGTAATAGGATTTTTTAACGTAATTAACGTGGTGCGTGAAAATCGGCGAGCCATAATTTTTCGTCGTAAGGTCGCAAAGTAAGCGCGAAAAGATGTTGCTCATCATCGGGCGAACGATTTCGGATAATAAATCAGCAACGCTTTCGTTCTTGTAAATAAAATCGTAATTATCCGCCTTTGCTTGCTTAAGCGCAAGGAAATGCTCCTCGTCCATCTTAATAAAATCCTTGCCGTAGCTGTTTTCAACTATGTTAACGGTAAGGTTTCTAATCATCTCGGCGTTGTGCTTGCCTATCGCGCTTGTGTCAAAGCTGTCGCCGTCGATAAGTCGGGTTTTAACTGCGTCCTGTCTGTCCTTTCCAAGATAAGCGATAATGTCCGAAATCCTAACGACACAACCCTCAAGCGTGTTCGGCATAAGCTTTTTAACGTTGGCTTTGTCAATATAACAGCCCTCTATCGCTTCGTCGAAAAGCTCGAAATTATCAAGCTCTCTCGGCTTGTATTCCGCCATCTCCATCTCGCCATCGTGTGCGGCAATTCCGCAAAGCGTCTGTAAGCTGATGTTATAAGGGAAAATGCGGTCAAGCACCCTAACCGAATGGATGTTGTGTGAGAAATGCCGTCCCGCGTGCTCGTAAAACAGCCCGTCCAAAAAGTCCTCGCCCGCGTGCCCAAAGGGAGTGTGTCCAATATCGTGCCCAAGCGCAATCGCTTCTATAAGGTCAAGGTTAAGACATAACGCTTTTCCGATAGTTCTTGCAATTCTCGAAACAAGCTGAACGTGTAGTCCTCTGCGAGTAATATCGTCGTTTTTATAAAAGGAAAATACCTGTGTTTTGTCGGCGTAACGGTTGTAATAGGGGCAATGCAAAATTTTATCAATATCGCGTATAAAAGCAGTTCTTAAAACCGTTGCGTTGTCGCGCGTGCTGTCGCGCCTAATAACCTTTTCTTCATCAAAAGCCACCCTTGGCTTGCAATTCGCCTCGGCATCTGCTTTGATTCTGTCCGAAATTTCTTTGGATAAATATTTATAAGCCATCTAATCACCTCAATAAAGCAATTATACCATAAAAAATAAAAAATGTATATATCGATTGAAATTTTAAAAAGTCTGTGTTAAAATAAACTTATTAAAAGACGGAGAGTTTATATGAAAAATAAAATTTCGTTACAAGCAATAAAATTTTTGTTGTTTTCTGTTTCCGCGGGCATAATTCAGGTCGGCTCCTTTACAGTGCTTGATATGGCTTTCGACCTAAACTATTGGGTTTCCTACCTACCCTCGCTTTTGCTTTCGGTGCTTTGGAACTTTACGTTTAACCGTCGCTATACCTTTAAATCAAGCGCGAATATCCCCGTTGCAATGGCAAAGGTGATTGGCTTCTATCTGGTTTTCACTCCGATTTCCACTTGGCTTGGCGATATGGCAGACAAAGCAGGCATGAACTATTATGTAATTCTCGCTTTAACAATGCTTTCAAATTTCGTTTTGGAATTTTTGTTCTGTAAATTCGTAGTGTACCGTAACCAAGAGGATACGCTAAAGAAATAACTAAATTCGGGCGAAAGCCCGAATTTTTTTGTCGTTGATATTGAAAAATATTTTGTGCTGTGATATTATAACCTTAATAGATAAACCCATCTTTTCGGAGGTAAGTTATGAGCATTCGTATAGGTATATTCGGCTACGGCAATCTTGGTAGGGGAGTGGAATCCGCAATCCGCCAAAATAGCGATATGGAGCTTGTTGCCGTATTCACAAGAAGACCGCCCGAATCGGTTAAGATTTTAACAAAAACCGCTTCTGTTTGTCATGCCGATAACGTTTTGGATTATATCGATAAAATCGACGTTATGGTTCTCTGTGGCGGTAGCGCTACCGACCTGCCCGAACAAACTCCCGAGCTGTCTAAATACTTTAACGTTGTCGATAGCTTCGATACTCATGCCCGCATTCCCGAGCATTTTACTAACGTAGATTCTCCCGCAAAGGAAGGTGGCAAGGTTGCCGTTATCTCTTGCGGATGGGACCCCGGTATGTTCTCGCTTAACCGCCTTTATGCTTCGGCAATATTGCCCGACGGTAAGGATTATACCTTCTGGGGCAAGGGTGTTTCCCAAGGCCATTCGGATGCAATAAGAAGAATTGACGGTGTCTTGGATGCAAAGCAATATACTATCCCCGTTGACTCTGCTCTCGCGTCTGTTCGTAGCGGCAATAACCCCGAGCTTACAACCCGCGAGAAGCATCTTCGCGAATGCTTTGTGGTTGCTAAGGAGGGCGCGGATTTGGCTCGTATCGAAAACGAGATTAAAACAATGCCCAACTACTTTGCCGATTACGATACTACCATTCATTTTATAACGCTTGATGAATTAAAGCGCGATCATAGCGGTATCCCTCACGGCGGCTTCGTTATCCGTAGCGGTAAAACCGGCTTTAATAACGAGCATAGCCATATTATTGAATATAGCTTAAAGCTCGATTCCAATCCCGAATTTACAGCAAGCGTCATCGTGGCTTACGCTCGTGCGGCATATCGCCTTAATAAAGAGGGCGTCAGCGGTTGTAAAACCGTCTTCGATATCGCTCCCGCATACCTAAGCAGTAAGTCGGCAGAAGAGCTTAGAAAAATTATGTTATAGTATAAGTTGTAATGACATTTCGAACTAAAGTTTTCTTCTTTTGTTCGAAATGTCATATTGACAATTTAGCCCTAAATGTGATATAATTTCAAGAAATAAAAAAACGAGCTTTTAATAGAGGTAGTTATGGCGACATTGGGAAAACACAAGTTTATTCAAGCAGCGAACCATCCTGAATTTGTTTGTTCCAAGGGTGCTTTTTCCAATTTTGCGGAATTGCTGTCTAATGATATTGAATATTTTATATTTCCCGGTTTTTGCGATGTACACGTTCATTTTCGCGAACCGGGTTTTTCTTATAAAGAAACGATAAAAAGCGGCTCTATGGCGGCGGCGAGGGGTGGCTATACCGCAGTTTGTACAATGCCTAACCTAAATCCCGTTCCCGATAGCATCGAGAATTTAAAGCTCCAAACCGATATAATCGAAAGCGATTCTGTTATCAACGTTTACCCCTATG
>JAZRTL010000057.1:0-2814 GCA_045652025.1 Eubacteriales bacterium | reverse complement strand
GCTTAACGGCGAAATTGAGGATAAACATTACTTGCCTTTCCTATTCGAGCAAGATGCCGAGAGCGAGGTTTGGGCGGGTGATCGTAACCTTTGGCAAAAAGCAAATCCCTCTTTAATTTACGGCGTTAAAAAGTGGCGTAATATCGAAAATGACCTTGTAAAGGCGCAAATTGATAAAGAAACGAGGATGCACCTTTTAACCAAGGACTTTAACATAAAAGCAAGCAACGCGGAGGCGTGGCTTTTACCCGAAACCTATGCTTATACGCAAGAGGTTAAAAAGCTTGACGATTTCAAAGGGCACTTTGCGCTCGGCGCGGTTGACCTTTCGGATTGCGGCGATTTAACGGTGGCAAAAATCCTTATTATGCGTAAAGACGATGAAACAAAATATATTTTTACGCAATATTTCATACCCGAAAGCAAGCTTGACGATAAAGACAACGGCGCGGATTATCGCAAGTGGAGCACCACGATAAACCCCGCAAGCGGCGAGCCTTATATAAAGGTTTGCAAAGGCAATAGGATTGAGCAAAAAGCGGTTGCCGATTGGTTATATAGCTTATCAAAAAAACACAATATAAGGGCATTGTGCACGGGTTACGATAGGTGGCACTCGGATGTATTTTTATTGTGGATGAGCAAAAAAGAGGGTTACGGAATGGATACCATTGCGATTGACCAACGCCCGAAAGAGCTTTCTTTTGCAATGAAAATGGTTGAGCGCGATTTACAAGCAAAATTGATTAATTACGGAAATAATCCCGTTGATGAAATGTGCTTTGCAAATACCACGGCAAAAATGAGCTATGACCGCGGCAAGGATTACATAATGCCCGATAAAATCGGCGGGCAATACTCCCGAAAGATAGACGGCACCGCCTGCTTAATTATCCTTTATGCAACGCTTTACAAAAAGGAAATGGAATATAAGCGCTATTTGCGTTAAAAAATACGGGAAAAAAAGAGTAAAAAGCAAGATTATAATTAAAAAGAGAGGTGTATAAATGGGTTGGCTTAAAGACTTATTCAAAGGCAAAGAAAAAAAGGAGCAATTGAGCTATGCCGAAAGTATGGCGGGATATACTCCGCATTTTACGAGCTTTGGCGATAATGTAACCGCCTCCGAGCTTGTAATGGCGAGCATACGCCTTAAAGCCGAGTTTTTTAGCAAGCACGCGCCTCGTTACATAAAAACCGAAAACGGCAAGCAAAATGTTGTAACGGATCACAATATTGCTCGCTTGCTTAAAAATCCGAATAATTACTCAACAATGACGGATTTTTTATATAAAGCCTTTTTCCTAAGAGCCGTTACAAAAAATTGCTTTATATATACCGAAAAATACAAAACCATTGGCGGCGAAATCAAATATACCGCGATGCATATTTTAACCCCAAAGGCGTGGCGTATTTATGAATATACGGACGGCACAAGGAAAATCGGCTTTGATTTTGACGGGGTAACGGGCGAGGTTGTTTTTGATTTTAACGAGATCATAATTTGGAAAAAGGATTATGAATTTTCGGAGTTTGTCGGTGGCAGCAAGAACGATGCCTCGGAGCGCGATAGGCTTAATAATTTACAAGCTTACCATACTATTTGCGAAAGCATCGCCGAGGCTGCAAAATGCGCTTGCCACTTTGACGGTATTTTAAAAGTAAATGCATACGCAACCGAGGATGAAAATGTAAAGCAAATCCGTGATAAGTTTATTAAGGATTTAAGAGAAAATAAAGGCGGCGTTGCCGTGCTTGATATGGGCGCGGAGTGGCAAGATAAAAAGCGCAATATTGCCTTTGTGGATGAAAAAACAATGTCGCACTTTGAAAAGCATATCTTGATGCACGAGGGTGTATCAATGGCAATGCTTTTGGGTGATTTCACCCCGACACAAAAAGAGGCGTTT
Organism: Eubacteriales bacterium; assembly: GCA_045652025.1. GTDB lineage: Bacteria > Bacillota > Clostridia > Oscillospirales > CAG-382 > Coliplasma. Next base: position 904 of record JAZRTL010000057.1, on the reverse strand, counting down.
TACGAGCGTTGTTTGGAACGCCCTGCAATATCACTCGGGCAAGAATATACAAAGCATTTCTTTTCTCAATGGCAGCAAACCAACGGGAGCGAAATTGTAATGTATCCTAAAAAAATACAACTTATGAGCACGAGCGAAACAACGAGCATTGTACAAGCAACCATTGCCGCGGGTATTTGGACAAAGGACGAAATCCGCGAAATGTACGGATATCCACCAATTGAGGGCGGTAATTCAATGCCTCGTGGATATAACAATATAGACGATGCGAAAACCGCACCGAGTATGGAGGGAGCAAATGCCAACAATTAAAAATAATAAGGAAATCCGCTTTGCAAATATCAATGATTTCAACATTGAAATGCGCGAGGAAGAAACCGCAAATAAAATGGTTATTGAGGGATATGCCGCCGTGTTTGATAGCGAAACGCTTATCGGATCGGAGGAGCGCGGCTTTTACGAAAAAATCGATAAGCAAGCCTTTGACGGCGCAAATATGAAAGATATACCCCTCAAATACAACCATAGCGATGCCGTGCCAATCCTTGCGAGAACGCGTAATAAAAGCCTTACTTGCACCGTTGACGAAAGAGGGCTTAAAATCCGCGCCGAGTTATTGGATACGCAAGATTGCATCGATATGTATAAACGAATTAAGGCGGGGCTTATTGATAAGATGAGCATTGCATTTACGGTTGCCGAGCAAACTCGCGAAAGAAAAGGCAAGGCTTTGCACCGCACTATTACGAAATTTGACCGCATTTTTGATGTGTCGGTGGTGGATACCCCCGCATACGAGGATACGGCAATATATGCCCGTAGTTTAGAGCTCGCGGAGGCGTGGGATAAACCCGTGGAGGCGGAGGAAACGAAGTCGGAGGCCAAGCGGTCTTAGGAAGACAAT
>JAZRTL010000056.1:0-3373 GCA_045652025.1 Eubacteriales bacterium | reverse complement strand
TATAACAAGGATAGCGCCTTCAAATATAACGCTTATCTCGCTCCTTACACCGACGGTGAGTTCGAGCTTGACGGCGTAAAGTTCACCTCTAAAATAGAGGACGAAACCCCTGTTCTTTATAAGAACGACGAAAAATGCGCTTTCTTCGCGCCCTTCACCGCAGTTAGCAGCGATACTGCTACCGCGCTTGGTATTGACTTCCAGCTTGCGCTCGAAAAGGTTGTTTCCGAAATGAGCGAGGCCGGCTCGGTTGTTGGTACCGAGGTTACGTTCACCGCTCCCGCTGCAAAATACGTAGAGGGTAAGCCCGTGCTGGACGAAAACGGCAACAAGGTTATGGAAGAAACCGAATTCGTTGTTAAGAGAGAGCAAAACGACTATACTGTTTGGAGCGTAAACAGCACCTACGTTATGCTTATTTACGAATCTCCCAGTGCCGAACATATTCTCGGTACCGACGCACACGGTATGGACGTACTTGCAAGAATTATGTACGGCGGTAGAATCTCGCTTTTGGTTGGCTTTATCGTTGTATTTATCGAAATGATTCTCGGTGTAATTATGGGCGGTATCGCCGGCTACTTCGGTGGTTGGGTGGATAACGTTATAATGCGTCTTGTTGACGTGTTCTATTGTATCCCCTCGATGCCTATCCTAATTATCACCGGTGCATTGTTCGATGAGCTTAATATGGACTATATTACCCGCCTTATCTGGATGATGGCAATTCTCGGCTTTCTTGGCTGGGCAGGCGTTGCCAGAATGGTTAGAGGTCAAATCCTTTCGCTTAGAGAACAAGAATTTATGGTTGCTGCAGAAGCTTCCGGCTTAAGCACCAGCCGTCGTATTTTCAAACACCTCGTTCCCAACGTTATGCCCCAGCTTATCGTTTCGGCAACTATGGGATTAGGTAGTGTTATTATTACAGAATCCACCTTGTCCTTCCTCGGTCTTGGCGTTAAGCACCCGTTGGCAACTTGGGGTAATATGATGAACAATATTACTCAAAAGGTGGAATATCTTACCGCTTATGCATATATTTGGGTACCTATCGGTTGCCTTATCTGCCTTGCGGTTATTGCCTTTAACTTCGTTGGCGACGGTCTTAGAGACGCGTTCGACCCGAAGATGAAACGTTAAAGGAGGCGAGATAATGAGCAAGAACAACAATAATACCACTAAAAAGAAAACGTCTTATATTAGCGGTAAGGAATCGCGCAGTATCTCCGCTTTTAACAAAAAGCTTACCAAAAAGCTCGAAAAACGCAGAGCTGCAAATAACGTTAACCCCGAAACCTATATAACCGAAATGCGCGATAAGAACAACATTTTGGAGTTCGATAACGTATGTACCTTCTTCTTTACGGATATCGGTACGGTTAAGGCGGTTGACGGTATCTCCTTCGATATTCCCAAAAACAGCACCGTTGGCGTTGTTGGTGAATCCGGTTGCGGCAAGAGCGTTACCTCTCTTTCGGTAATGCAGCTTCTACAAAGACCCGTTGGTCAGGTTGTAGGCGGCGAAATTCGTTTTAATTTCGATAACGGCAGAGCGTATAACATCGTTAACGTTCCCAATTCCGAAATGATGAAAATTCGCGGCAACAAGATCTCTATGATCTTCCAAGAGCCGATGACCTCTTTAAACCCTGTTTTCCGTATCGGTATGCAGGTTGATGAGGTTATTAACCTTCACAACCCCGGTATGTCTAAGGAAGACGTTAAGGCAAAGACTATCGATATGCTTAAGCAGGTTGGTATTGCTAATGCCGAAGGCGTTTATAATATGTTCCCCCACGAATTGTCGGGCGGTATGCGCCAGCGTGTTATGATCGCGATGGCTTTGGTGTGCAACCCCGAGCTTATTATTGCCGACGAGCCCACCACCGCGCTTGACGTTACAATTCAGGCACAAATTCTTGACCTTCTTCAAGAATTAAAGGATAAGATCAATAGCTCGATTATGCTTATTACTCACGACTTGGGCGTTATTGCTCACATGGCAGATTACGTTGTCGTTATGTATGCGGGCAGAATTGTAGAAAAGGGTACGAAGGAGGATATTTTCCATAATCCTATCCACCCCTATACTATCGGTCTTATGAAGAGCAAGCCGGCTATTAACAAAAAGGTCGATTCGCTCTATAATATCAGAGGTAACGTGCCTAACCCCATCGATATGCCCAACCACTGCTACTTCAAGGACCGTTGCGATTATTGCAACGAGCAATGTAACGGAAAGTATCCTCCCGTTATCAAGGTTAGCGATACACACTACGTTTCCTGCTACCGTTCTTTCGAAGAGGGACAGGTTGTCGAATATCCCAAAACTGTTGATCCGGAGGTGTTGTTGAATGAACTCAAATAATTCAGGCATCACTATGGATAAGCCCATACTTGAGGTACGCGGGCTAAAGAAGTACTTCCCCATAAAGTCCAGCTTCTTTAAGGTTACCGTTGGTAACGTTAAGGCGGTAGATAACGTTTCGTTTGCTATTAAAGCGGGTACAACGCTTGGCGTTGTTGGCGAATCGGGCTGTGGTAAGACCACAATGGGCAGAACCGTGCTTCGCTTGCACCCCATCACCGAGGGCGAAATTCTTTATCGCGGCTTAAGCTTCGAAAAGCTTACCGTTGCACAGCTTAAAAAGGCATTGCCCGAGGAAGCAAAGGGCAAGGTTGGCTCCACAAAGCAAGAGCTTGTTGCATATTTCGAGGAAAACGGCATAGACATTAACCGTCTTAGCAGAGCGGCTCTAAACCGTCTTCGCCCCGATATCCAGATCATCTTCCAAGACCCGTATTCGAGTCTTAGCCCCCGTCTTCCCATTGGCGAAATCATTGGCGAAGCGGTTAAGGAGCACAAAATCGTTCCTAACAACGAGTACGATAGCTATATTTCGCAGGTTATGAAGGATTGTGGCTTGCAGGAATACCATAAGGACAGATACCCCCACGAATTCTCCGGCGGTCAGCGCCAAAGAATTTGTATAGCTCGCGCTTTGGCTATGAAGCCAAAGGTTGTTATCTGCGACGAACCGGTTTCTGCGCTTGACGTTTCCATCCAAGCACAAATTATTAACCTTCTTAAAGACCTTCAGCGCGAAAGAGGACTTACCTACATCTTTATTTCCCATGACCTTTCGGTTGTTCAACATATCTCCGATGAGGTTGCGGTTATGTATTTGGGTAATATGGTTGAGCTTTCTTCCAAGGAAAGATTGTTCGATAATCCTATGCACCCCTATACACAGGCACTTCTTTCTGCAATTCCCGTGCCCGACCCCGACGTAAAGATGAATCGTATCGTGCTTGATGGCGACCTTCCCAGCCCTGCTAATCCCCCCAAGGGCTGGAAGTTCCATACCCGTTG
>JAZRTL010000055.1:0-1604 GCA_045652025.1 Eubacteriales bacterium | reverse complement strand
TATGCTCGGCGACGTTAACGACAGTAAGGAAATCGACAGTATGGACTACGTTCTTGTAAAGAGAGCATATTTCGGTACTTTTGACCTTACAGAAGATCAGCTTAAAGCCGCCGACGTTAACGATTCCGGCGAAATCGATTCTATGGACTACGTTCTTATTAAGAGAGCTTATTTCGGAACTTTCGAAATTAAATAAGGAATAAGAACTAACATAAAAGCCGAGGAAATCTCCTCGGCTTTTGCTTTTTGTAAAATGAGATGAATACAATAAAAATCCTTATAAAAATCGGCGACAATTTCGAAAAAATAGAAACAGCTATCGCTTTGTTAAATATCGACAAAAATTTTTGTTTAAATTGAGCCAAAACGCGCTTGCAATTATTAAGTATATATGTATAATATTAACTAAAGGAGTGATATATTATGAAACATTTAAGAAAACTTATTTCATTGGCACTTGTTTTGTCTATGGTATTTAGCGTTTTTGCTGTTGTTATACCTACCACCGTAAGTGCTGCAAGCACCAACGTGGCTTTGAACAAGCCCTACACCACAAGTAAATTCCATCCCGAAGATGGTCCCACTTACCCCGATGAAAACGGCGTTACGATGACCGACGGTAAGAAAGCAACCTCCACCACCGCTTTTGGCAACGCGGTTTGGGCAGGATTTAACTCTATGACCCCCGCCCACTCGTTTAACGGATATTCGTCTATTACCGTTGATTTGGGCGACACCTACAAATTAGATAAATTCGTTGCACATTTCGGCTCTAAAAAGCTCGGTTCGGGTATTACTGCACCTGAATTTGCTTGGGTTTATATTTCCGATGACAACAAGGAATGGTACAGAGTAGGTAAAACCTCCCACACCGACAGTACTACCAGCAACATTATTGCTTCCACCCTTACACTCAACTCGCCCGTAACCGCACGTTACGTTCAGTTCCGTGTTATTATCGAATACGGCTGGGCCTTTATTTGCGAAGTAGAAGCATTCGGCGAAAAGGCAACAACCAAAATTCCCTTCCCCGACAAATCCAAACAGCTTACCTTCCTTTTTGTTGGTAACAGCTCGACATATTACTTCAACAACCCCACCGAATTCCTTTTCCTTGCAGAAAGCGCGGGCGTTGACATTGAGGTTTATTACTGTTGTATGGGTAGTGCATATTTGAGCTACTTTGCAGACCCCAACCAAAGACACGGTAAGGAATTGCGTGCTAAGCTCAAGGAGCGCAAGTATGATTACGTTGTACTTCAGGACAACAGCGGCGCGAACTTCCCCGACAGTAAGGCGGCTATTGACGTTATTAAGCCGCTAATTGACGCAAACGGCGCGGAAATGTTGCTTTATGCAAGATATTCCTCCAACACCTCCACAAGCGGAAGACCCGCAAGCGGTTACAAGCATTACATTAACTACAAGCGTCTTGCAAAGGAATATAACGTTACAAAGAACGCTCCCGTTGTTGATGCTTTCCTTATTTGTCAAGACAAATACCCCAGCATTAACCTCCATTGGACCGACAATTCCCACCACTATAAATTAGGTTCTTATTTGATTGCTTGCGTTTGGGCGATTGAATATTTGGGCATTGACCT
>JAZRTL010000054.1:0-9509 GCA_045652025.1 Eubacteriales bacterium | reverse complement strand
GGCTAAGCATCTCTTCCCCGCAAAGATTTGCACGGATAGAGGAAGAGGAGCGCAAGCTCATATCCCGTTTAACCGAAAACGGCAATATATCTGTATTGGAAAGCGCGGTAAGATATTCAAGCCCTAAAATATTGTTCGGCTTTTCGACCGCCTTGGCACATTCATCCCCCAAAAGCTGTAAAACCCTTGCTCTAAGCGCTTGGGGATAGGAAACATTTTTATTCTCGCTAACGTAATTTCGTGCCTCCTCGACAAAATCCGCACAAGAAATTACAGAATTTATTTTTTGTAACAAATCAAGCTCGTCCTCGGTACCGAAGGCAAGGTGGGAAACACCCAAATTCGCCGCGATATGAACCCCCGCGAGCGCAAAATCCCTTGCCGACGAGCAACACCAAGGGATAGGAAGCTCGACGACTAAATCCGCACCGCTTTCCAGCGCCGCTTCGGCACGAATATATTTATCGGCAACGGCAACGCTTCCGCGTTGAACAATATTGCCGCTCATTATACAAACCACACCGTCGAACCGCTTTTTCAGCTCTTGGATTTGGTATTGATGCCCGAAATGGAATGGATTATATTCACATATAACCGCAACGTATTGTTTTTCGTTCATTTCTATTACAAAAATCCCTTGCAATTAACTAACAGAAGTAGTATAATGTAAAAAATATTAAATGTCAAGTTAGAGTTAGGAGACCACAATGAAGGTACTTGTTGTTAATGCCGGCAGTTCAAGTCTTAAATATCATCTTTTTGATATGGACACCAACGAGGTTCTCGCAAAGGGTAATTGCGATAGAATCGGCGTTGACGGTGTTCTTAAGCACGAAATCCCCGGTAAGATTAAAAAAGAAGATCCGATCCCTATGCCCACCCACGCGCAAGCGGTTAACGTTCTTATTAAAACGCTTACGGACAAGGAAATAGGTTGTATTTCGGATATGAGCGAAATTTCGGCGGTTGGCCACCGTATTGTCCACGGCGGTCCTTGGCTTATTAAGAGCGTTCTTGTTGACGATTCTGTTATTGCCGACCTTGAAAAATGCCGTTCGCTCGCACCCTTGCACACCGGCCCTCACCTTTTGGGTATTCGCGGTTGTATTGAGGCAATGCCCAACACTCCTCAGGTTTTGGTTATGGACACAGCTTTCCACCAAACTATGCCTGCGGAAGCATATACCTACCCCATCAACTACGAGGTTGCACAAAAGCACCACATCCGCCGTTACGGCTTCCACGGTACCTCCCACCGTTACGTTTCGGCTAAAGCGATAGAATATCTTGGAAACCCCAACGCGAAAATCGTTACCTGCCACCTTGGCAACGGCTCTTCGATTAGCGCGGTTGATTCCGGCAAATGTATGGATACCTCTATGGGCTTTACCCCTCTCGAGGGCGTTATTATGGGCTCGCGCTGCGGCGCTATTGACCCCGCGGTTGTTCCCTTTGTTATGGAAAAGGAAAACATTCCCGCCAGCGAAATGGGCGATTGGATGAACAAGCAATGCGGTTTCCTTGGCGTTCCGGGTCTTTCGAGCGACCTCCGCGAGATTGAGGCGGCTGTTAAGGCGGGCCACGAGCGTGCAACGCTCGCTTACAACATTCTTGCATACCAAATTAAAAAATACATCGGCGCATACGCCGCTGCGATGAACGGTCTTGATTGCGTTGTTTTCACCGCAGGTATCGGCGAAAACAATTCCGATATTCGCGGTATGGCGCTCGAGAATATGGAATATTTCGGAATTAAGCTCGACAAGGAAAAGAACCTTGTTAGAGGTACTTTGGAAATCAGCACACCCGATTCCAAGGTTAAGGTTTTGGTTATCCCCACCAACGAAGAGCTTGTTATTGCTTCCGATACGATGGAAATCGTTTCCCAAGCTAAGTGATGAGCCACGAGGAAGCCAAGCAAACACACGAGGGACACCGCAAGCGGATGAAATCCGCGGTGCTTGAAAACGGCGCAGGCAGGTTAGACGAGCTTGATTTATTGGAGATGCTTTTGTTTTACGCTGTCCCGCGCGCAGACACACGCGCCACCGCGAAAAGCTTATTAAATAAATTCGGCTCGATAGAAGCAATTCTTAACGCCGACCAAGGCGCGATTTCAAGCGTTGGCAACCTTAAGGGCAACGCCGAGGTATTGTTTATTTTACTTCGCGAGCTGTTTTTAAGGTACGGCGGAACGCAATCCGAGCCGTCGTTATTAGAGCCGAACAAGATGAAGCGGTTTCTTGTTGACTTCTACAAGGAAATTTCGGTGGAAACGGTTTTTGCAATGTATTTCGCAAAAAGCGGCAACCTTGTTGGAAAAGAGGTTGTATTCCGAGGCGGAATAAGCTCGGCAAGGTTTTCGTTAAGGACGATAACCGAGGGCGTTATCCGCGCGGGCGGAACGGGCGTTGTTTTAGCCCATAACCACCCAAGCGATATTTTGGTTCCGTCCGACGACGATATTATTTCCACAAAGCGCATTGCCGCCCACCTTGCCGCAAACGATATCGAGCTTATCGAGCATTATATCGTTGGCAAAACCGATGCGGTTGGCTTTTTTGCCGACATAAAACGATAAATTAAAGTTCCCCTTGGGCAACCAAGAGGAACTTTTTTCGTTATTTCAATCCAAGCGCCGTTAACGCTTCGGTTAACAAGCTCTCGTTTTCCACCGACAAGCAGGAAAGCGGCGGGCGCAATATATTTTTACAAAGCCCCGCCTTATTAAGCGCATACTTCAGCGGGATCGGATTAACCTCGGAAAATAAGAATTTACAAAGCGGGATTATATTCATTTGGAGCTTGCCTGCCGCTTCGGTGTTGCCATCGAAAAAGAAGGTACACATTCTTTTTATTTGGGCGGGGATTAGGTTGGAAGCAACCGAAATTACCCCAAGCCCGCCAACCGAAAGGATTGGCACAATTCGGTCGTCGTTGCCCGAATAGAGCGGCAATTCTTCCCCGCAAAGAGAAGCGGTTTTTATTGTTTCCGCCATACTGTCGCCCGCGTCCTTAAGCCCCTTGCAAAGCGGGTTTTTAGCTATTTCAAACGCCGTTTCGGGCTCTATCTTAAGCCCCGTCCGCGAGGGAACGTTATAGGCGATAAAGGGTATCCCCGCCGAAACGCCGACCGCGTTATAATATTCGGTTAGACCCTTTTGAGTGCATTTATTATAATAGGGCGTTATCACAAGCAAGGCATCCGCTCCCGCTTTGGCGGCATATTCCGAAAGAGCACAAGCGCGCTTTGTATCATTAGCCCCCGTTCCTACAATTAGCGGAACGCGCCGACGTACCTGACGAACCGAAAAATCGATTATTGCCTTCTTTTCTTCCTCGGTTAGCGTTGCGCTTTCGCCGGTTGTACCGCAAACCACAAGTGCATCTGCGCCATGGGTTAGTTGAAAATCGATCATTTTTGCAAAAGCCACATAATCTATGCCTTTTTCGTCGAAAGGTGTTGCAAGCGCGGTTGCCACCCCACGAAAAACCGGTTCTTTTTTCATAAATAAAATTTCCTCTTCTTCTGTTGAATTATCTGTTAATATATAGTATAATGTCTTGAACTTCCTTTTGTATTTAAGTTTATGAGTTAATTCACCCAAAGGATAACATATATGGATTTGTTAAAGCGTTCTTCTTATTTTTACGATTTGCCCCAAGAGCTTATTGCCCAAACACCAAGCCAAATACGCGACCATTCGCGCTTACTTTGCCTTAACAAGCAAAGCGGTGAGCTTTTGCACAAAAGCTTTTTTGATATTATCGATTATCTTAACGAGGGCGATTGCTTGGTTATTAACGAAACCAAGGTTATCCCCGCGCGCCTTTTTGGCAAAGCGGAGGGCAGAGAGGGCGAAATCGAAACCGTTCTTTTATCCCGCGCGGAAGGCGAGGGCGAGGTTTGGAAATGCCTTACCCGCCCCGGCAAAAAAACGCGAGTTGGGCAAAAAATCATTTACTCCGACGAGCTTTCGGGAACGGTTACCGACGTGCTTGAGGGCGGAATAAGAGTTATTGAATTTGAATACGAAGGTGTATTTAACGAAATACTTGATCGTGTAGGCATTATGCCGCTTCCGCCATATATAACCGAAAAATTGCAGGATAAAAACCGCTACCAGACCGTTTATGCAAAAACCGACGGTTCTGCGGCGGCACCAACGGCGGGGCTTCACTTTACCCCCGAGCTTTTGAAAAAAGCAGAGGAAAAGGGCGTTGAGATAGTTAGAGTTCTTCTTCACGTTGGGCTTGGCACCTTCCGCCCCGTTAAAGAGGACGACCTTTCCAACCACACAATGCACGCCGAATATATTAAGGTTACAAAGGAAGCCGCCGATAAGATTAACCAAATTCGCGCCCGCGGGGGCAGAGTTATTGCAGTTGGCACAACGAGCGTTCGCACGCTTGAAAGCGCAAGCGACGAAAACGGCTTTGTTTCCCCTTGCGAAAAGGAAACCTCGATATTCATCCATCCCGGCGTTAAATTTAAATGTGTCGATGCGATAATCACCAACTTTCACCTTCCCGAAAGCACGCTTATTATGTTGGTTTGTGCTTTTGCGGGGTATGAAAACACGATGAACGCTTATAACGAGGCGGTTAAGGAAAGATATCGTTTCTTCTCGTTCGGCGACGCTATGCTGATACAATGATTCCCACAAAACACACGGTTTTGCGGGGACCCCGAACTCGCGCGGCGAGGTTTTGTGAGTTTCGTTCGCTCGCGCCGTGCTCACCGCACGCGGACATCTGCGGTGTAAAAATCCACGCGCCTGTCGCGGATTTTCACAAAATTTTTCAATGAAGCTTTTTGCTTTGGCAAAAAGCAACCGATTCTTTTCACTCTTCACTCTTCTCTCTTCACTTTTTATCGACAATATGTTATGATATATACAACCTTAAGTTTAAGGAGGAAAAAATAGATGTTAGAAATAAAAAATCTTTGTTTTTCTGCCGTTGACGGCACGGAAAAAATAGATATTCTTAAAAACGTTAACCTTACCGTTAACGACGGCACCTTTTTGGTGCTTACGGGCCCTAACGGCGGCGGTAAGACCACGCTCGCGAAATCCATTTCGGGCTTGGTAAAATCCACCTCGGGCAACATTTTTTGGAACGGCGAGGACATTACCGAGCTTGGCATTACCGAAAGAGCAAAGCTTGGGATTAGCTATGGCTTCCAGCAGCCCCCGCGCTTTACGGGTATGAAGGTTGGCAACCTTTTATCGCTTGCGGCGGGCAAAACGCTCTCGAGAATTGATTGCTGCGGTTATCTTAACAAGGTTGGTCTTTGCGCGGCGGATTACGTTGACCGCGAGGTTGACACTTCCCTTTCGGGCGGCGAGGTTAAAAGAATTGAAATTGCAACCATTCTTGCCAAGGGCGGCGGACTTATGATTTTCGACGAGCCCGAGGCAGGTATTGACCTTTGGTCGTTCGCAAAATTAACCGAAACCTTCCGCGAGCTTCACAACAGCTCGGATTCCACGATTATCGTTATTTCCCACCAAGAGCGTATTATTTCGCTTGCGGACGAGATTGCGGTTATCTCCAACGGAAGCATTAGCGAGCGCGGAACCCGCGACGAGATATTCCCCAAGCTTTTGGGAACGGGCCTCGGTTGCGAATATATGAGAGGGGAGCAATAATATGGACAAGCTTGATTTTTCGTTACTTAAAGAAATTGCCCTTATGGATTCTATCCCCACGGGCGCTTACAACATTAGAAAAAACGGCGATTCGGCAGGAAGATTTTCTACCGAAAGCATTAATATCGAAAATAAAACCGACGGCAAAGCCGGCATTAACATTAATATTCGCAGTAATACCAAGGGCGAAACCGTTCATATTCCGGTTATTATTACCGAAAGCGGTCATAGCGAGGTTGTTTACAACGATTTCTTTATCGGCGATAATTGCGACGTTACAATTATGGCGGGTTGCGGTATTCACAACTGCGGCGACGACGAATCCCGCCACGACGGCGTTCACACCTTCTATATCGGCAAGAACTCCACCGTTCGTTACGCCGAGCGTCATTACGGCGAGGGCGACGGCAACGGTAGCCGTGTTATGAACCCCGAAACCGTTGTTTACGTTGGCGAGGGCTCAACTATCCAGATGGACACCGTTCAAATTAAGGGTATCGATTCCACGGCAAGAAAGACGAAGATTGTTGTTGCAAAGGACGGCAGCGCGATTATTAACGAAAAGCTTTTGACCCACGGAAGTCAATATGCCGAATCGGATATGGACCTTGTTCTCGACGGCGAAAATTCCAACGGCAGAATTATTTCGCGTTCGGTCGCGCAGGACGAATCGAAGCAGGTGTTCCGCCCCTGTGTTGTGGGCAAATCCCAATGCTTCGGTCATATCAGATGCGATTCTATCCTTATGAACAACGCAACGATAAGCTCTGTTCCCGCGCTTGATGCACAGCATACCGATGCCCAGCTTATTCACGAGGCGGCAATCGGCAAGATTGCGGGCGAACAGCTGTTAAAGCTTATGACCTTGGGCTTGACCGAGGAAGAAGCCGAGGAAAAAATCCTCGAGGGATTCTTGGGAGAGTAAACGAGCTTTTTAAAAGGCAAAAAAGCTATTTCTTTAAGGAGAATATTAATGAAAACGATAAAACATATTTTAGCATTGTGCCTTGCACTCTGTATGCTAACGTCCTTGGTGATTTGCTCGGGTGTGTTCACCGCAAGCGCATTAGAGGGCGCGGGCGCAGAGCAGACCACTTTCCGTTCCTACGGTGCGGATATTTCCTCTTGGAACGTAAACGTGTCCAGCGGTAACGATTATTCCAGAGTGGATTTTGCAAAGATGAAGGCGGACGGTTGCGAATTCGTAATTCTTCGTATCGGCTACGAGGATAGCACCTCCCGCCAGAATACCTTGGACTCCGCTTTTCTTGAATATTACAAGCGCGGTCGCGAGGCAGGTATGCCTATGGGCGTGTATTTCTATTCGCTCGCCACTACATATGCCGGTGCAACAGAAGATGCAAACTGGGTTATCAGCATTATCGAAGAATACGGAATGTATTTTGAATACCCCATCTATTATGATGTAGAAAACTCATCGCAAATCTCGCTTACTTCTTCCGCTATGGAACAGCTCTGCCTTGGCTGGTGCGAAACTATGGATGCCGCCGGCTATTTCCCCGGCATTTACGGCGGTGAAGGTCAGCTTCTCAGTAAACTTTCGGATAGCTTCAAAGCAAAGTACGATACTTGGCTTGCCTTATATCCCAGCGAACAGGACCCTCATTTAAATAGAGATTACAGCGCACAGTATAATATGTGGCAATATGCCTATACGGGTTATAACTACGACGGTGTCGAAAGCGATTCGCTCGACGTTAACGTTTGCTATAAGGATTACCCCGCTATTATGGAGCAATACAGCTATAATAATTGTAACGAACATTATCATGGCAACCACACCTACAGCGAGGATTGGAAGTCGGACGCAAATAACCACTGGCGCGAATGCAGTTGCGGAGCGATCGTTGAATCACGCTTCCATGATGACGGCGCTTGGGTACTTGTTGAGGCGCCTACTGCCAACAAGCTCGGCACCAAGGAACGCCGTTGCTCTGTTTGCGGTTATGTTCTTGAAACAGCGAGTGTTTCTTCTAACCACCAAAACTTCAATAAACGTTCTTTGGCGATAAACGCGTTTAACCCTTACTATATATCTTCGGGAACATCTGCGATTCTCACAACGCCATACGAGATCGACGGTTACCAAGAGCTCATCGCATTCCAGCGCGTTACCGACAACGTGTATAAGGTTGTTGCGATGTCCGGTTACGATTACGCGTCCGATCGCGAGATTCTCGCCGTACCGCTCGATATCCCCGAAAACGGATTTGTCTGGGCTATCCAATGGAGCTCTGATAGCGATATCGACTATGCTTGCATTCTCGCGAACCGCATACAAATTGGCGAAGAATACGTTATCGAGGGTTTAGACCTTGTTAATGGAGCTTATACTCAAGTAACTATATCTTCTAACCACGTTGACATCGACGACACTTGGTCTTCCGACTCTAACAGCCACTGGCACGAATGCAGTTGCGGTGAAGTTATAGACGAAGCTTCCCACGATGACGGCGTTTGGGTTACCACCGAGGAAGCAGGCGTTTGCAAGGTCGGAGCGAAGGAGCTTCGTTGCAGCGTTTGTGATTACGTTCTCGATACCGCGGAAATCCCCGCAAAGTCGCACGATTACAGCGAAAGCTATAACACAAGCAACGAAGGACACTGGCACGAATGCGTTTGTGGCGAAAAAACCGATATCACTTCCCACGACAACGGCATTTGGGTTACCGTAAAAGAAGCCGAGTTCCACAAAGCAGGAACAAAGGAGCTTCGTTGCACGGTTTGCGGTTTCGTTCTCGATACCGAAGATATTCCCGCGCTACATTCATTCGGTAGCAACTGGAAAAACGATAAAGACAGCCATTGGCACGAATGCACCTGTGGCACCAAGGACAGCGTTGCTTCGCACGATAGCGGCGTTTGGGTTACCACAAAAGAAGCGGGCGTTGACAAGGCGGGCTTAAAGGAGCTTTGTTGCACGGTTTGCGGCTACGTTCTTGATACCGAAGATATTCCCGCGCTACATTCATTCGGTAGCAACTGGAAAAACGATAAAGACAGCCATTGGCACGAATGCACCTGTGGCACCAAGGACAGCGTTGCTTCGCACGATAGCGGCGTTTGGGTTACCACCAAAGAAGCGGGTGTTGACAAGGCGGGCTTAAAGGAGCTTCGCTGTACTGTTTGCGGTTTCGTTCTTGATACCGAGGATATTCCCGCAACACACCAACCCGAAACAAACGTGTGGTTCACCGATGCAAACAACCATTGGCAAGAATGCGGATGCGGTAAAAAGCTTAACGCCGCCGCGCACAGCTCGAAATATTGGATTATCGTTACCGAGGCGGGCGAAAAAACCGACGGCAAGAAGGAGCTTCGCTGTACAGTTTGTAACTATCTTATCGACAGCGCGGTTATCCCCGCAACCAACCCAAGCACCTCCAACGGACAACCCCAAATTATTATTAACGGTAACATTATCATCAACGGCGGTCTTAATATTAACAATCAATACAACAATATAAACATCAACAGCGGCAACGCCTTTAGCGGCGACACCACGATTTCGGTTAACGAAATTAAGGACGGCGAGGTTTATAACGTTGTTAGCAACGCGTTGTCTGCCGTAAGCTCCGCCTTTACCGCCTACGATTTTACGGCAACAAAGGACGGAAAAGAGGTTCAACCCTCCGAAACGTTTACTATTGATTTTGCTATCCCCGAAAGCTTTAGCAACGATGTTTCGGTGCTTCACGTTAGCCCCGACGGCAAAACCGAAGCCGTTCCTTCGACAGTTAACGAAGAAAAGCGCATTGTAACCGCAGAAATTTCGCACTTTAGCGTTTATGTATTAATAGACAATGCGGCAAAACCGACCGAATCGCCTTCCGA
>JAZRTL010000053.1:0-6872 GCA_045652025.1 Eubacteriales bacterium | reverse complement strand
TGTCGGCGTTGCGAATTGTCGAAAGACGGTGCGCGACCATCAAAAGCGTTCCCGCCTTCATAAGCTTTTCCAAGCTGTGCTGAATTAAAACCTCGGTTTCGGTGTCGATGTTTGCCGTCGCCTCGTCCAAAATCATAATTTCGGGCTTGTGAATTATCGTTCTTGCAAAGGAGATAAGCTGGCGTTGACCTGCCGAAAAATTACTTCCGCGCTCTCTAACCTCTTCGTCAAGCCCGCTCGGCAGCTTTTCTATAAGCTTGTCGGCGTTAACGTATCTGCAAGCTTCCATAACCTCGCTGTCGCTAATGCCCTCTTCTCTTAAAAGAATGTTGGACCTAATTGTGCCCGAGAACAAGAAAACATCCTGGAGCATTTGACCGAAATGCTTTCTTAGCGAAGCGATTTTGATTTTTCTAATCTCTTTGCCGTCTATAAAAATCTCGCCGCGCTGAATATCGTAGTTGCGGCAGATAAGCGAAAGTATTGTCGTCTTGCCCGAGCCGGTAGAGCCGCAAAACGCAACCGTTTCGCCCGCGGTAACCTTAAAGGAAACGTCCTTAAGCACCCAATCCTCGTCCTTATAGGCAAACCAAACGTTTTTAAATTCAATGTCGCCCTTAACCGTTTCTAAATCGATAGCGTCCTCACTATCGACGATTTCGGGAACGATATCCAACACGGTAAAAATCTTTTCCGCGCTGGCAAAGGCGGATTGAAGCCAGTTAAATTGCTCTGCTAAGCTTTGGATAGGGTTAAAGAACTTTGTAATATAAAGATAAAACGAAACGATAACACCGCTTTCGATTTTTTGACCGAATACGGTCCAATCGTAAATATATCCGCGTGCGCCAAGGTAAAGAAGACACAAAACCGAGGATATGTAAAGCATATAAACGGTCGGGCGGAATATACCGAAAACAAAAATCTGTCTGTGCTTCGCCCTACCCAAGCTATCGTTCTTTTGGTTAAACTCCTCTACCTTCTTTTCCTCGCGGTTGAAAATTTGAATAATCTTCATCCCCGAAAGGTGCTCGGATAAAAAGGTGTTAATATCGGTTGTGCAATCCTTAACCTCGCGGTATGCCTTGCGCGAGAATTTGCGGAATATAAAGGTAAAAAGAGCAATAAACGGAGCGAAGCACAAAACCATAAGAGTGAACATATAGTTAAGACAAAGCATCGCGCCGATAACACCGATAATAATAAACACGTTTTTAATAAGGTTTACCAAAATGTTGGTAAACATCATCGAAATAGCGTTCGTATCGTTGGTAACTCTTGTAACGAGCTTGCCAACGGGCGTTTGGTTTAATTGGTTGTGGGAAAGCGATTCGATATGCGAAAATAAATCCTCGCGTATTTTCGAAAGTATCTTCTGTCCCGTTTTCTGAAGTATTATCGCTTGAATATAGGTGGAAATTAACGAAACGATAAGAATTCCCGCATAGATAATAACGTAAGCCCAAAGTCTGTTAAGCTCGAAATCCGCCTTTATCATTTCCTCGATATTACCAACGAGCGTCGGCGAAATAATATCGTAGGAAATAGAAAACAACATTAATATTAAAACGAAAATAAAGCTTTTAAGGTGAGGACGCGCGTATTTTAATAACCGCTTGGTTATTTCGCCGTCGGACATATTTCTATCGAACCCAATAGCTTCCTTGCGGTCCTTTATCGAGAAATAGGCAAATATAAATATCGCCGAAATAAGCCCTATCACCGCGCCGACAATCAACAAGGGAAAGTATTCGTACATATTCTTTTACCTCCTTATTGCATCTTCGATTCGAGATCGTTAAGTCGTTGAAGCTCGACCATATTGCGATAATCCTCGCATCTGTCGTAAAGCTCCTTGTGGGTTCCTATGTCAAGAATTTTGCCGTCGTCGATAAAAATAATCTTGTCCATATTTTCTATCGTGGTAATTCTGTGTGCAATAAGAATAGTCGTCTTGCCCTTGCGGGTGTTATAAAGGTTATCAAGTATAACCTTTTCGGTCTTAACGTCAACTGCCGAAACCGAATCGTCGAGTATAAGTATCGCCGCGTTCTTCATAAGCGCGCGTGCAATGGAAATTCTTTGCTTTTGCCCGCCCGAAACGGTAACACCGCGCTCGCCCAAGATAGTTTGGTATTTATCGGGGAACTCGCTAACGTTATCGTGCACGTCCGAAAGCATAGCCGCGTTTTCTATCTCCTCTTCCGTTGCGCTATCCGTCGAAAATCCAATGTTTTCGGCAATAGTTGTGCTAAAAAGGAAGTTGTCTTGGGGAACGTAAGCCGCATACTCGCGAAGGAATTTTATCGGGATAGAATTAACGTCGCGACCATCGATAAACAAGCTGCCGTCGGGTACGTTGTAGGTTCTTAAAATAAGGTCGGCTATCGTGGTTTTGCCCGAACCGGTGCGCCCGACAATACCAACGCGCTCGCCCGCGTTAATTTTAAACGAAGCATTTGTAAGAACGTCGTATTTTCCGTCGGGGTAGCGGAAGGTAAGGTTCTTAAACTCAATCTCGCCGTAAATCGCCTCGGGCGCGGTAACGGTATCCTTGTCCGTAACGTCGGGGAGCGAATCGAGCAATTCGCCTATTCGCTTAAGCGATGCTTTCCCGCGTGAGCCCATCTCAATAAGCTGGGAAACAGCCATAACCGGCCAAACGATTGCGCTAAAGTATCCAATAAATTCAACCAACTGACCTGCATCGAACTTGTCGCAATAAACCAAATAACCGCCGTAGCCCAAAATAACGCAAATTACAGTTTCTACAAACAAGGTAACGCCAACGTTCATCAAAACCGAAAGACGAGTATATTCAACGTTCGCTTGCTCGTTCTTGCGGTTAAGCCAACCGAAAGCAATAAGCTCCTTTGCTTCCTTAACGAACGCCTTAATAACGCTAATGCCCGCAAAGCTCTCCTGCGAAAATTCCGAAAGAGCCGAAAATGCGGCTTGGCGAGTTTCCCATTTTTTTGTCATATATTTGCTGAGTATCAAACCGCAAATAAGCATAATTACCATCGGAATCATGGTAAGAAAGGTTAAAAAGCCGTTCATTCTTGCCATCTTAATAACCGCAAGCACGCCAAGCAAAAGCGCATCGCAAAACATCATAACGCCCATACCAAAGCAATCCTGAACTGTTTCGAGATCGTTTGTGAAAAGCGACATAAGGTTACCAACCTTGTTTTGTTGGTAATAGTTTTGCGAAAGCGCGCGACAACGGTCGAACATACGGCTTCTAAGCGAGGTTTCTATCCTAATACCCGCGCCGAAAAAGCAAATTCGCCATAAAAATCTGCCAATAATCATACAAAGGATAATTATAAGCAACGGACGGCAAACCTCGTCAAGAACAAAACCCATATCAAAGGGCATCTCCTTGCCGTCTTTAATAACAAACCCGTTGTTAATTCCGTTAATTACCGTGCGGTAAAGCTCGGGAACAATAAGCTGAATATAGTCGATAACGACCAAAGCAAGAATACCCAAAATAAACCAATGGCTGTATTTAATGTAATATTTGTTTATATGCTTACCAAATAACATATCTATCTCCAAAAATTAAAGCGTTTTACAAAAGGCAATCCGTTCGTCGCCGTTCTCTAAATAAATAATTCCGCATTTTTCAAAGCCGTTTTTTAAAAGCGATTTTTGCATCGGTTTGTTGTCGCGGTGGGTGTCTATTCTTAAAACACCCTTGCGCGAAAGCCCAAATTTATAGCATTCCTCGGCAACGCCCGCGCCTCTTTTTAAAATCGCAATGCGGTGAATAACCGAATAATCCCTATCGTTCGGCCACGCGCCGTCGTAAATCTTCGCGTAGGTAGGGTCGGGCCCGTCGAATAGGCAAAATACGCCAATCAGCTCGCCGCCTTCGGCACAAACAAAGCAGTTGCCGTCTGTAACGTCCTTTGTAACAAGCTCGGCGCTTGGGTAGTTGCCCGCCCATTGTGTTTTGTTGCCGTAGCTTCTCATAAATTTTTTTGCCTCGCAATAGATTGCCAAAATGTCGTCAATCTCCTCGCGGACTGCGTTGCGTATAACCATATACGTCCTCATAATAACAAAAATTCATTATATTATATCACGAAGTAATCGTCGTTTCAATTATTTATAAAAAATAGATGGCGTTTTTTGCTAAATTCTAACTTGAAAATTAGGTCGAAAGGTGATAAAATAGGTAAAATTCGTTTTGGAGAAGATTTTATGGCAAGAAAAACAAATTTCACGCTTGCGCGTGTTTTATATTCCGCAATGTTTCTTACCTTGGGCATGGTGCTTCCGTTCCTAACGGCGCAGGTGCCCCAAGTCGGCTCGGCTTTGCTTCCAATGCATTTGGCGGTAATCCTTTGCGGGTTCGTTTGCGGCGCGGGCTGGGGTATGGCGGTTGGTATTGCAACCCCCTTGCTTCGTTCGTTTATCTTCGGCTTGCCCGTTCTAATGCCAAGCGCGGTGGTTATGGCTTTCGAGCTTGCAACCTATGCCTTCGTTGCGGGTATGCTCTATAAAAAGCTTAGCAAAAATATTTTTATGTATTACGTTGTGCTTATAACCGCAATGGTTTGCGGTAGATTGGTTTGGGGCGCGGTGATGTTTATCCTTATCTTCGCGGGTCTTGCAGAGGGTACTATCGCTCTTTCGCTCATCTGGACCAACACGGTGCTCCAAAGCGTTCCCGGCATTGTCCTTCAGCTCTTGGTCGTGCCGCTTATCGTTAACGTGTTAAGAAAAAACCGTTTAATGCTTAATTAAAATTAAAAGTCGGCATAATGCCGACTTTTTCTTTTATATCGCTTGGGTTAATTTAACAGAGCAGTCGACCAAAAATTCAATGTTTTCTTCGGTGTAAACCGTGTCGCGCTTTGTGTGGATACGGTTCATATAAAGAATTCCGCGCTTGCTCTTTTTTAAAGCCGCAACGCCAACGCCGTTGTGGAAATTAATTTGGTCGGATGGGTAAATAAAGCTGCGGGTTAACGCTTCAACAGAAAAGCTATCGCTCTTATAAGCTTCTTCTACCAAGGGAATTAAATCGCGGTTGGCTTTTTTGCCAAAGGTGAAAATAAAATTGCTTCCGTCCGAAACACAGTCGAAGTTAATAATCGGAACGTTTTCTTTAACGCTTTTGTGTTTTTTTGCATAAGCCGAAGACCCGAGAAGACCGGATTCTTCGTTGTCAAAAAAGATAAATGCCGCTTTGTGTCTTAATTCCTCGGGCATCGCCGCCATAATGTCAAAAAGCGTTGTAACGCCGGATGTGTTATCGTTGGCGGTGTGCTTGTTTGCGGGTCCCGCAAACATAATGACAAGAACTAAAATGTACAATAATTCGGTAATTGACGTCGAAATAGCTTCGGGAATTTGAAGCGCGTAGCCCAACGAGCCCGCTCCAAAGCCAACTGCAAACGCTAAAACAAAAATCCCAATGCAAAGCGCGATGTTGTAAAGAATATAAATTCCAACGTTTTTCGGTGTAATAAAGTTGGGGAAGGGAAGCGCGGGGCAGGTGTCGTAATGCGCGGTAAAAACAACCTTCGCGGTTTCGGGGTTGCCAACAATGATGTTTTTTGCGGTAACGCTTTCCTCTACCTTTGCGGAATAGCCGAGCTCGTTTGCCTTTTCAACCGCAAATTCGCGGAAAAGCTTCTTTTGCTTGGCGGTTTTTCTAATTTCATATTTCTCAAAAATTGTTCTCGTTGTTTCGGTCATAAAAGCTCCCACCTTTCGAACGTATTTTACTATATTGGTCGAAAAATGTCAATCGAAAGTAAGGGGATAAATTTAAAATTAGGGGTTGACAATATAGATAGTTTGTGATATTATAAACGAGCGGTCTATGCCGGAGTGGCGGAATTGGCAGACGCCCTGGACTTAAAATCCAGTGAGGTTAAACCCTCGTACCGGTTCAAGCCCGGTTTCCGGCACCAAAATTAAAAAATAGGTTAAAACCTTTCTAAATATCAATATCGCGGGGTAGAGCAGTTGGTTGCTCGTCGGGCTCATAACCCGGAGGTCGCAGGTTCGACTCCTGTCCCCGCAACCAAACAAAAAACAACACCCAAAAGGGTGCTGTTTTTGTTTTGGTTGCTATCCAAGCCGCAGGTTTGGTATATCATCACCGCGCGAAGTGCGGTGTATATCATCAATGGCGCTTTGCGCCCTTGCATCTCATCACGCGCCAGCGTGCATTTCCTGCGGCTTGATGATATACAACACTTCGTGTTGGTGATATACAATGCTACGCATTGATGATATACACGCCTTCGGCGTGATTGGGACGCGAGATTGCGAATACTCTTGAATTACCTTGCAAAATATGATATAATACTCTCGAAGGGAGTGGTTGTATGGCTAAAAACTACTTATTGACCTGTTCCGAACAACTTGCAACCAATATAGAATTGCTTTGTCAAAATATAAAAGTTCCGTCTAACACTCTCTTTCAAATTCGCAAGAGCTCAAGTAGTGTGTACGCAAATATTCGGGAAGCAAATTACGGACAGAGCAAAGCAGATATGCTTTCAAAATTTGAAATAGCTCTCAAAGAATGTAGCGAAACAGAAGGTTGGTTACAGTTATTATTCAACACAAGTAGTATTGATGAAGCAACTTATAAAAACTACAGAAATCTTTGTGGACGTATCAGACGAATATTGATTGCGAGCTGTAAAACGCTGAAGGGAAATGAGAAATGAACAATACAAAATGGACAGAGATATTCAAAGAAATTTATTATGGCATTGAATGTGCAGAGGATGAAAATTTAAGTAACATACTAATTCCATGGACAACCAAAACGACAAATGGCTATATATACTCTGATACGACATGGACGCATTTTGGCGTTGGTATGGGAAATTCAAAGG
>JAZRTL010000052.1:0-1416 GCA_045652025.1 Eubacteriales bacterium | reverse complement strand
TATGTTAACGTCCTTGGTAATTGCCTCGGGTGTTTTCACCGCAAGTGCGGTAGAGGGTGCGGGCTTGCAGAAAACAACCTTCCGTTCCTACGGCGCGGATATTTCCTTTTGGAACGTAAATATTTCCAGTGGTAACGATTATTCCAGAGTGGATTTCGCAAAAATGAAGGCGGACGGATGTGAATTCGTAATTCTTCGTATCGGCTACGAGGCGAGCGCAACCCGTAAAAATACTATGGATAGCGCATTCCTTGAATATTACAAGCGCGGCCGCGCGGCAGGTATGCCTATGGGCGTGTATTTCTACCAACTCGGTACTACATACGAATCGGCAGTTGAAGATGCGAAATGGGTTATTAAGGTTATCGAGGATAACAATATGTATTTCGAATACCCCATCTACTATGACGTAGAGGATATGGGGGACCTCGGCGATAACCCCGTTGGTCTTGGCAGCGCTAAGATGGAACAGCTTTGCCTTGGCTGGTGCGAAACCTTGGAAGCCGCAGGATACTTCCCTGCAATTTACGGTGGCGGTTGGTCGGTTCTCGATAAGCTTTCCGATAGCTTCAAAGCAAAGTACGATTCTTGGTACGCCGCTTATCCCAGCATCGAAAATCCTCACCTTGTAAGAGATTACAGCGACAAATATAATATGTGGCAATACGCCGCTTCGGGCTATAACTACGATGGCGTTCCCGCAAACGCTTCGCTCGACGTTAACGTTTGCTATAAGGATTATCCCGCAATTATGAAGCAATACGGCTATAATAATTGCGGCCCCGACGAAAAGGGCTTGCTCGAAAAGGCGGTTGCACTTGCACAAACCAAAAAGTATAGCGATTTCGGCGCAAGCGAGCTTTCGACCTTCCGTTCTGCATTTAGCAAGGCGGAAAGCGTTCTAAAGAGCTCCTCTTCTAAATCCGACGACTATAAAAACGCTCGCGTTGCACTTGAAAGCGCAATGAACGTTAACGCTTCCGGCGTTTCCAAGGGAAAGAAATATACCGCTACCGCGGGCACCCGTGGCGACGAATGGGACGATGACGGCGTTCGCCTTACCGATGGCGTAAAGGCATCCGGCGACCCCGGCACCAATGCTTATGCGGGCTGGAAGAATAATACCCAAATTACCGTTGACCTTGGCTCTGCTCAAAGCTGTAATAGCTTTATCGCCTACCTTGCGGGCGGTGATTGGGGTATCGAGGTTCCCAAATCGAACGAAATCACGCTCGAAATAAGTCTTTCTAACGACGGAACGAGCTTTAATAAGGTTACAACGACTAACCTTGTTCAAAATACCGTAAAGCACGGTAATTGGCAGCTTTATACCGTTACCGCAAACGCCACAAGCTCTGCAAGCGGCAGATACGTTCGCTTTAACATTACCTGTACAGCCCCCAACAACTTTATCTG
>JAZRTL010000051.1:0-2204 GCA_045652025.1 Eubacteriales bacterium | reverse complement strand
TTCGAATCGGTCAAGCCACATAAAAAGGAATGCTTTATCGGCGTTTGTGCGCTCGAGGGCTCTTTTATGTGCGATGACCCAAAATCTATCTACGAAACGCTTTCCAAAGGCGAAAGACTGGAGCTTAATCCCGAGCCGGATTCTGCTCTTGCGCTTCCGCGGTTAGAGGTAAGACGCGCCGATAAAACAAAAATCGGAATGCTTCCGTTTGCCGATGCCGTTTTGCCCAATATGCTTTTAAAGCGCGGATTATCGGTTTGGTGCTATTTCGAAGCATCTCGCTTTAATTCCGAGCTACTGGAAATAGCCGTTTCAATCTATTGCCCAAGGTATTAAAAAAGCTGCGCTTCCGTCTTTTCGGAAGTGCAGCTTTAATCGTTTTGGTTGTCCTGTCATTACCGCTTGCGGTATGGGTTGACATTTACCCGCCGTAATGTTAAAATTCCTAAAAAGGATGTGAGAAAATGAAGAAAAGCGCAATAAAAAATATGTCCCTCGTGTCGTTGGGCGCGGTGTTTATCGCCGTCGGAGCTTGGATAACCGTTCCGTTTTTGGTTCCGTTTACAATGCAAACCTTTTCGGTTTTCTTGCTTCTCTTCGTTTTCGGTGGTAAAATCGGTTGCTCCTCTATATTTTTGTATATAGCGCTCGGAATGGTCGGTCTTCCCGTCTTTTCGGGCGGGGGAAGCGGTATTTCCGCGTTGTATGGCGCTACGGGCGGTTATATTATCGGCTTTGCCGTTGCAGGATGCGCCTATTTGGCTCTGCAATCAATTTTTATAAAATATCAAAGCGGAGAACTGTGGTTTTCTTTCGTCCTTCTTGCGCTTTGTTACGCTTGCGGTACGCTGTGGTACACCTTGGTCTATGCAAATAACTCCGTCGGCGTCTTTGCAGCACTTAGCTATTGCGTTTTGCCCTACGTTGTGCCTGACGTAATAAAGATAATCGCCGCGTACTTTTTGTCAAAGCGTTTAAAAAAGGTGATTTCGCGTTAAGAAAGCTTAATGCTAATCTCTCCGCTGCTTAAAAGCATCTCGCCGTCCTTGGTGCTAACCGATAAGCTGCCGTCGTCAAGAATGCTTTTCGCAATCCCGCAATAATCAACTCCGTTTTTAGAAAAGCTTATCTCTTTTCCGATAACCAAAGAATATTTGCGGTATCTTTCCATAAAATCGCGTGTGTTAATTTTATCACACGCTTTTTTTAATCTCTTAAAGATTTCGGCGGTAAGTATATAACGGTCGATATTACCAACCGAGCCGGCAATTCCTTCTATCTCGGTAGGGAATTCGGTTGTTGTAAGGTTAATGCCAACCCCAACAATAACCGCGCTAATCTTGTCTTGCTCGTGGTCAAAAATTGCCTCGGTAAGTATTCCGCAAACCTTTTTGCCGTCAATAAAAATATCGTTAACCCATTTTATCTGCGGTTGCTTGCTCGTTAATTCGCCTAAAACTTCGGTAACGATAACCGCGGTAAGCGGAGTTATTGCGGTAGCTTCAAAAAGAGTTGCATCGGGGGAAAGCACAATGCTTAAATAAAGCCCGTCGCCGCTTGGGGAATAAAAGCTTTTTCCGCTTCTTCCTCTGCCGCCCGTTTGCCCGTCGGCAACAAAAACCGCGTCTGCCTCTATTCCTCCTAAAACCGCTCTTTTTGCCTCGCTGTTGGTGGAATCGATGCTTTCAAAATAAAAAACCTTTGGTGCAGCGCTATCGCCAATAGCGGCTTTAAAAGGCGTATTGTCCTTTGTGTTTGTGCTCGGTTCGTATAAAGCCATAAAACCAATCCTTAAATATAAACGTTAAAAGCCCCGTGGTATCGGGGCTTTTGTTTAATCGAACATCTGAATTTTTGTCTTGTTGCCTGCTTTAACGTTGCTTTCAATGTCCTTGGCTTCAATGCTGATTTCATCAACGTAATCCTCGGGTGCAACGTATTGGAAGGTCTTAATAAAAATCTCACAAACCGATTCGCCAAGGAACTTTTCCTCTTCGGCGGGAATAAGCTCGCTTGTGTTCTTGTTGGAAATCGGTTTAGTGCCCGAAATTGTGGGGACCTCGCTAACCTTGTCGGTCTTTTCCGGAATAACCTCGCTAACGCTTTCCTCTCTGTTTCTAAAAGCTTCGTCAAGATAACGGTTATAAACCTTTTCGGTAACGTAAGTCATCTTAATACGGTAGGTGCCGTCCTTCATATCGGCA
>JAZRTL010000050.1:0-9497 GCA_045652025.1 Eubacteriales bacterium | reverse complement strand
GAAAAATTGAATTTGTTAGAGTGAGTCAAGTAAATACGAACCACCTAAAAGGTGTCTTTTTGTGCGCTTTTGTGCGTATCGGATTTGCAATACGTTAGTATTGCGGCATCCTCAAGCACCCAAAATCATCGCAAAAATCCTTCCCTTTAGGTCGTAGATTTTTTGGTGAGAGAATTTTTGGGCAATCAAGGAAAAAACGGAGTGAATACTATCGTATTCACGAGTATTTTGACGATGAGTGAACGAAAATTAACCATCCAAAAAATGTTTCGGATATACTTAACTCGCTCTACGAAAATAATGTCGAGCCCGTTTTATCGGCTCGATAACTCGAAGGCAGGTGTGCTTATGGCAAAGGAAGCCAAAAAGAAGGAAGGAAGACGCATCCGTACCCTCGACCCAATGCATTACGTTGGACTTTATCTTATGACAACCCGTACCGGCTCGACCAACTATTTCTCGGGTAGGTTTGATATAGCAAAGGCAGAGGAATATATTAAATCCAAGCAAGCGCAAGGGCTTAAGGATTTTAATATGATGCACGTTTTTCTTGCTTGCTTTGTAAGAATGTATTCCCAACATCCCGAAATGAACCGCTTTGTCCGCGGTCAACGTATTTATGCTCGCAACAGCATTGACGTTGCAATAACCATTAAAAAAGAGATGAAGTTGAACGCCGACGATACGGTTGTTAAGCTTCATTTTAATCCTACCGATACGGCAGAGGACGTTTATAACACGGTTAATAAAGCAATAATCGATGCTAAAAACGAGGATAGCGATTTTGACGATACCGTTAAAATCCTTAACAAGCTCCCTCGGTTTGTTATGCGCGGCTTTGCCGGCTTGCTTAACGTTTTGGATTACTATGGCTTAATGCCCGCTTCTCTTACCGAAATCTCGCCATTCCATGGCAGTATGGTGGTTACAAGCTTGGCATCGCTCGGTATTCCACCTATCTACCACCACCTTTACGAGTTCGGTAATATCCCGATGTTCTTTGCCTTTGGCAGACGTTATAACGAATATATTACCCAACCCGACGGAACGGTTAAAAAGCATAAGTTTATGGATTATCGCGTTACCTGCGACGAGCGCATTGCCGATGGATATGCCTATTCGGTGGCTTTAAGATATGTTAACTATCTTATAAATAAGCCCGAATTGCTCGATTTCCCGCCCGAAAAGGTTGTAGAGGACATTCCGTAATAGCATATTTTTAGGAGCAGCAAGCTTTTTTACTTGCTGTTCCTTTGTTTTTTTGTGGAATTTTTCGTCAAATTGTTGGCTTTTTCGTAGTTGGTTGCGGTTATACTGTTCGTATTTTAGAAAATATTAATAATCGGCGTAAACACTTGAAAATCAAATTGCATAGTGATATTATCAACGATGTAAATTGATTAAAGAAGGTGTATTTATGAGCAATTACGAAGCTCTGTGTATTTTGATGCCTATCGGTATCGCAATGACAGCCGGCTTGCTCCTTTCGCGTTTCGTTAAAAAATTAAAGCTCCCCGCAGTTACCGGTTACCTAATCGCAGGTATTCTTATCGGTCCCTACTGCCTTGGTCAGCTTGCTAACCTTTTGGATATTCCATGGCTTGGCTACGTTAATTCCGAATCGGTTGAATCCGCTTCCATTCTCTCTAAGGTTGCGCTTGGCTTTATCGCCTTCGCTATCGGCGATGAATTTCGTATTTCCGCTCTTAAAAAGATAGGTAAGCAAGCAACCGTTATCGGTATTTTTCAAGCGTTGGTCGCTACTATCGTTGTAGATGCGGCGCTTATCGGTCTTTATTACGTTCTTCCCGAGGGAACTATCTCTATCCCCGCCGCTATCGTTTTGGGCGCGGTTGCAACCGCAACGGCTCCCGCGGCAACGCTTATGGTAGTTCGCCAATATAAAGCAAAGGGTAAATTAACCGATATCCTTCTCCCCGTCGTTGCTATCGACGATGCAGTCGGCTTGGTTGTGTTTGCGGTTTCCTTTGGTATTGCACAATCTATTCAAAACGGCGCAGGCCTTAGCGTTATTTCGGTTTTGGTAGAGCCGTTGCTTGAGGTTATCCTTTCGCTCTTGCTCGGTGTCGTGCTTGGCGTGTTGTTCAGCTTGGCGGAAAAATACTTCAAGTCCAACAGTAAGCGCTTAACTCTTTCCATAACCTTCGTGCTTATGGCTGTTGCGCTTTCGCTATACGAAACCCATATCGGCGGTATTCATATTAAGTTCTCCTCCTTGCTCGTTTGTATGATGCTTGGTACTGTGTTCTGTAATATGTGCGACTTTTCCGAAGAAATTATGGGTAAAACGGATAAATGGACCGCTCCCTTGTTCGTTCTTTTCTTCGTGCTTTCGGGCGCGGAGCTTGAGTTCGGCGTGTTTAGCAACGTTATGGTTATTCTTGTCGGTATCGTATATATCCTTACCCGTGCTGTCGGTAAGATAGTCGGCGCAGGTATTAGCGCAAAAATGACCAAATGCGAACCTAATATAGTTAAATATCTCGGCATAACCCTTCTTCCTCAGGCAGGCGTTGCACTGGGTATGTCGCTTATCGCTGCGGAAAGTCTTGGCGAGATCGGCGCGATGGTTCGTAATATAACTCTTTTTGCGGTTCTTATCTACGAGCTTGTCGGTCCTATGCTTACCAAAATCGCTCTTACCAAAGCGGGCGATATCGTTCCCAAAAAGGTTATTAACTTGGGCGAAGAAGACGACGAATAAGTCGCTGACGCTCTCAATCGAAAACCGTATTTTCGATTGGTTTTGGGACGTTCGTACACTCGCGTCAAGCTTGTGCGCGCCACTTCGTGTCTTGTCCAAGCTTGCGAACGTCATAGGTATATTTTTCAAGGCGCTTGTCCTTGAAAAATATGTAAATTAGTTATAAAAGGATGGCGAAAGCCATCCTTTTTAGTTTAAATTTCAAAAAATCGGGAAAGATAATAAAAAATAAAAATTTGGAGGAAACAAAATGCAAAACAACGATACTATAAACCTACTGCGCGAATGCGACGCGGGTGTAAAGATGGGTATATCCTCGATAAACGACGTTCTTCCCGACGTTAAATCCGATCAATTAAGGGGGTATCTAACCAACTGCCGCGACCAACACGAAACCTTGCTTACGGAGATAAAGGGAAAGCTTGCCGACGGCTGTAATAAGGGTAAAGACCCCGCCCCCGCGGCAAAGGGGATGTCTTGGATGAAAACGAATTTAAAAATGGCGCTCGAGCCGACCGATGCGACGGTAGCCGACCTTCTAACCGACGGCTGTAATATGGGAGTTAAATCGCTCCATCGATATATGAACCAATATAAAGAAGCCGATGCGGTTTCAAAGGGTATCGCAACCCGTCTTATTGGGTTGGAAGACGAATTGGCAAAGCAAATGCGCTCTTATCTTTAATAAAATGCAAAAACCGCCCAAACGGGCGGTTTTTGCACTAATTATAAGGAGAAGAAAGAGTTAATCCTTGTTGGCGTAGGGGAAGCGCTCGGTAAATCTGCCTGCGCCCTCGTATTGATATCCTTGCCAACCGTTCGGGGTCCAAGTATATTCTTCTATCCAATACCCGTACCAATATCCCTCAAGACCGTGGAATTCAAGCTTGGAAACGGCTTTTTCGGGGTTGGGCTTTTGGATGTTGCCCGCTTCGATTTCGGCAATATAATCGGCAATTAAAAAGTCGATATAGCTTGTAAGCTTTTCGCCGCCATAGAAGGTAAGGGTGCATTGCGTAAGCTCAAACATACTGTTAACGCCGTAGGTGTAGGAGAACCAAGTTCCGCCGTAAACCTCAATTCTGTAATCTCCGTAAGGGAGATTTATCGGCTCGGCATCGGTGCTCGGCTCGAAGGTTTGCGCCCAAGGGCTAAAGGTTTCAGCCATAAGCGAGGAAACGTAATTTTCGATTTCCTCGGAGGCAATCGCCAACTGTCCTACAAGCTCACCCGTTTTGTGAGAATAGACGTCGATGGTAATTCCCTTTTTAAGCTCGTAATGAGCGCTGTGGGTAATTTCCTGCTTGCATCCGCAATAGTGCATATCCTCTGCATCCACCAAGGTATATTCAAATTCGGGAAATTCATACTTCGGTGCCTCTGCGGGAAGAGCGGGGGTAGGAAGATTAGGTGTGTCCTCCTCGGGTAGCTTAACCTCGTCCTCGGTCGATTCGACCTTAATCGAGGGGAGGGAGATGTCGGGCTCATCTTCGGTGGCCTCGTCCTTAATCTCGGGCGTTGTGAGCGCGGGCGCGCTTGTATTTTGCTCGCCGTCTATAACCGCTTCGTCGGGTGTGGCTTCAAAAGCCGTGCCGTGTATAAGAAAAAGTCCGGTTGTAAGAAGCAACGCTCCAAGCGTTATAAGCGCTACCGTAATAAGCAACAATTTTTTGGTTTTCATAGTGCATACTCCTTTCGTAATATTCGAAGGTCTGTTATATCCTTCGACTATATCCTAAAGGGCTAATATTTGGAATTTGTTCGGAGAATATTATGGATTTGTAAAACATATCGTGGCTTTTGTGCCCTTTCCGAGCTCGGATTCGAACAAAAGAAGCGCGTTGTGCGCCTCGGCAATTCTTTTACAAAGCGAAAGCCCTAACCCAATCCCGCCATCCTCGCGCGAACGGGATTTGTCGGTGCGGTAAAACGGCTCGGTTATAAGCGGGAGCTGGTCTTTGGAAATGCCCCGTCCGTTGTCCTCTACCAAAACAAAAGCTTTATCTTCCTTTTTGTAACAGGAAATAATAACTCTTCCGCCCTGACCACACGCCTTAATAGCGTTGTCGGCAAGGTTTGTAATAAGGAGCTCGGTTAAAAGCTTGTCGCAATTAATAACAACGTCCTCCGTGGCGGTTGTAAGCGAAATTTGCCTTTCGTTTGCCTTAAAGCAAAGCTTTTTATAAAGCTCGTTAATTAATTCCCCAAGGTTAACGGGTTGCGGTTCTATTCTGTTTTGCTCTATAAACGATTCGTCAAGCAACCTTACCGCAATCGCCTTTAATCTTTCGGATTCCGAGATAATAAATTCAAGAGAATCGAGCTTTTCCTCCTCGGGTATGTTGGCATTTATTAAATATTCGGCATAACCTCTTATGGAAGTAAGCGGCGTTCGCATCTCGTGGGCGAGGTTATCGAGCATTAACTGCTTTGACCTTGCACTTTGCTCTAATTGCTCGACCTGCTTGCCTATATGCGCCGACATTCTGTTAAAATCCTTTGCCAATAGGGCAAATTCATCGTTACCGCTTATTTCTGCGCGGGTTTCAAAATTACCGTCGGAGATTTGCTCGGTGGCTGCTCTTAGCTTTTCGAGCGGCATCGAAAGCTTTCTTAATATAAGGAACAAAAACAGCGCTAATATTGCCGAAGCGGCTATCGAAGCCGTAACGTAAACCGCGGATAATCTTTTAAAATCCTCGTCAAGATAGCTTACGTCCTTGGCGTAGATTAAAATAAAGCTCGTGCTTTCTATCGGCGTGGAAATAACGAAATATCTTTTTTCGTTTATTTTTTGCGAAGAAACGCCGTCCCCCTTGGGCATAGCCGTCCCTTCGGGAAGGTTGCTAATAATCGGCTCGCCTATACTTTCGTTCCAAAAGCATAGGTAAAGGTTGTTGCTCTCGTAGCGGTTGCAATAATTTCGCATAAGAAGCTGTTGCGCCGAGGGTAGATGCAAATATTGCGAATCCTTTCTAAACCCCTCGGCAATAACTCGGCTTTCTTCCTTCGAAAATTGCATTGCGGATTGGGTGTTGTTTTGGTAGGTGTAATATGCAAGCGAAAAAATACCGAGGTTAAGAAACAAAAGAAAAAGTATTAGCGTGATAAGATAGGTTTTTTCTCTAAATCTCATAATTCGAACCTATATCCCGTTTTGTAAAGCGTTTTCAACCTCTCGCCAAGCCCTAATTTAGAGCGTATTTGCCTAACGTGGACATCGACGGTTCGCGTGTCGCCCTCGTAATCGAAGCCCCAAACGAGCGAGATTAGCTTTTCTCGCGAGAGGGCTATATTTCGGTTAAGCACAAGCGTTTCCAAAAGTGAATATTCCTTTGGGGTTAAAATTATTTCAAGCCCGCACTTAAAAACCTTTTTTGCGGAAAAATCAATTTCTATATCGTCAAAGGTTAACCTTTTTTCCTCGCGCTTGGTGCGCCTTAAAACCGCGCGAATTCTTAACAAAAGCTCCTGCATCTCGAACGGCTTAACAATATAATCGTCGGCACCGAGCGAAAGCCCTTTAATTCTGTCGTTAACGCTTTCTCTTGCGGTAAGAAAAATAACGGGCGTGCCGTTAGCCATCCCGATAAGCTCAAAACCGCTAATTTCGGGTAGCATTATATCGAGAATAATAAGGTCAAAGCTTTTTTCGGAAATAAGCGTTGCCGCTGTGCGCCCGTCGGAAGCCGCAATGCAATCCATCCCAATAAGCTCTAAATTTCTAACAATAAGATTTCTTATCGGGCGTTCGTCCTCTACAACTAAAATTTTTGCCATCATATCACCGCCTTACAAATACAGTATAACATAATTTGTGTTGGATTTGTTATGGATGTAAATATTTTGGCGATGTTATTGACTTTAATACAAAAAGGTATATAATTTAGTTGCTTAGAGTGAGTTAAGTATATCCGAATCATTTTTTGGACGGTTAATTTTCGCTCACTCATCGTCAAAATACTCGTGGATACGATAGTATTCACTCCGTTTTTTCCTTGATTGCCCAAAAATTCTCTCGCCAAAAAATCTTCGACCTAAAGGGAAGGATTTTTGCGATGATTTTGGGTGGTTGAGGATGCCGCAATACTAACGTATTGCAAATCCGATACGCACAAAAGCGCACAAAAAGACACCTTTTAGGTGGTTCGTATTTACTTGACTCACTCTAACAAATTCAATTTTTCGGAGAAACGATATGGCACTTAAAAGCGCAAGAATGAATATGACCGAAGGTCCTCTTTTAAAAAAGATAATTCTATATACGATGCCCGTTCTTGCTACGGGCGTTTTACAGTTTTTATATAACGCTGCGGACACCGCCGTTGTCGGCAGATTTGCCGAGGATAGCGAAACCGCTCTTGCCGCGGTTGGCTCTACCGGCGCGCTTACAATGCTTATAACCGGTCTTTTTATCGGTCTTTCGGTCGGTGCGAACGTTTCGGTTTCCCATGCGTTCGGCGCAGGGAAGGAGGACGACGTTAAGGACGTTGTTCATACCGCGGTTGCAATTTCGGCAATACTCGGTGTAATTATTGGCATTTTCGGATTTTTTATGGCAAGACCGTTGCTTTCGCTTATGAAGGTAGAGCTCCACGTATTAGAGCAATCCTCGCTTTATATGCGAACCTTGTTTTTGGGCTTGCCCGCTCAAATGGCATATAACTACGGCGCGGCTATCCTTAACGCGCGCGGGGATACAAAGCATCCGTTCTATTATCTTACCGCGGCGGGCTTGCTTAACGTAGGACTTAATTTGTTTTTCGTTATCGTTTGTAATATGGGCGTTTTGGGCGTTGCGGTTGCAACGATTTGTGCCCAATACCTTTCGGCTTTCTTGGTTTTGCGATTGCTTTCGAGCTTGGACGATTGCTGTCATTTGGATATAAAGCATTTATACATTAAAAAAGATAAGCTTGTAAAAATGATAAAAATCGGCGTGCCTGCGGGTGTTCAGGGCTGCTTGTTCTCGGTTTCCAACGTTATGATACAAACCTCAATAAACAGCTTTGGCGCGGTTACTATGGCGGCAAATACGGCGGCGGCAAATATCGACGGTATTATTTATATTTCGATGAACTCCTTCTACCATGCCGCTCTCGCCTTTTCGGGCCAAAACACAAGTGCGCTTAAATACGACCGCGTTACAAAAGTTTGTGTGCGCTGCTTGCTTTTGGTTACGGGCTTTGGTATTGCTATCGGTTCGCTTTGCTACCTTATGGGGCCTGATTTGCTTTCTATTTTCGGTGTTAACGGTACGCCCGAAACGAACGAGGTTATGAAAATTGCAATGACCCGCCTTTTAATCGTCGGCGTGCCTTACTTTATCTGCGGTATGCAAGAGGTTATGTCGGGTATATTGCGCGGAATGGGGCTTAGCTTTATTTCGATGCTAATATCGCTCGTTGGTATTTGCTTGTTTAGAATTATTTGGCTTTCGACCGTGTTTGTGGAATTTGGATTTATCGAAACTATCTATCTTTCCTATCCTATCTCTTGGATAATCGTTGCGGTTGTAGATATAATTTGCTTTGGCATCGTTATTGTAAATCGTAAAAAACAAACGGCGGTAAGCGCGATATGAATTACGAAGAGGTTAAGGAATATAACCGAATAATTTTCGATAGATTGTCTATCCTTCTTAATAACCAACCCGATTTTATAACGAAGGAAATGGTTTTCGAGCTAACCGAGGAGTTTGGCGTTTCGGTTAACGAGGCGTTTTCGCTCCTTTTGTGTGCTGCTCTCGGCTTCGACCTTTCGAACGAAGCGGATAACAAGCTTTGGTCGGCTTATGCGCCGCATATGGTGCGCTATCTTAACGAGGCGGATTTTACCTCTAACGAATATTACCGCGCCGTTAGGATTAAGGATGGCAGCGTTCTTGGCGAATGGGAGCTGCGCGAGGATACCCTTGCTCCCTTTACCGCTTTCGTATGCGACGATCCTTTAACCCTTCCCGACGGAAGAATTATTCCGCAGATTGGCTTTTTCGATACCGATTTTAAGTTTTTGTCGGTGCTTCAGAACGGCAGAGAATGGATGACTTTAATGCCTAACGAGCTCGTTACCCAGCGCGCCCCAATAAAGAACGCGTTTGGCAGAGTTTGTACCTATGGCTTGGGGCTTGGTTATTTTGCTTTTATGTGTGCAATAAAGCCGGAGGTGGAAAGCGTTACTATCGTAGAGCGCGACGAAAAGGTTATAACGCTTTTTAAGGAGCTTCTTTTGCCCTCGTTCGTTAATGAAGAAAAAATAGAAATTATTTGTGCCGATGCGTTCGAATTCGCCTCGACCGAAGCGCCAAAAAGAAGCTTCGATTACATCTTTGCGGATATTTGGCACGACCCGTCCGATGGGGTGGAGGCGTATTTGCAGTTTAAGCTTTACGAGCACCTTTGCCCGAACACAAAATTCGATTATTGGATAGAAAAAACGCTAAAGCTTTATATGTAAAACGGTTTATGCTATAATAAAAACAAAAATGTTTACAAAAAACTTTTTCTACCCCGTTTTTTTAAGAACGGGTTCGCAAACTACTTTTGTAGCAGAAAAGGATGATATAAAATGAGAAGAATAAAAATTCTTGCGGTTTTAATGGTTGTTGTGCTTTTGCTTGCATCCTGCGATATTGGTATTGAACAGCCCGAAACGTCAGATAATGCGATTGAAATCATACTCGCTGACGAACAAATAAAGGTTGACGGCAATGCCGTAAGCGGCGACAGAAGCCAAGCGGTTTACGTTGCGAACGATATTATCTATTACCGTG
>JAZRTL010000049.1:0-1354 GCA_045652025.1 Eubacteriales bacterium | reverse complement strand
ATTTTTAAGAATCGGATTTGTTTTGGTTCTTTTCGTAAGAATCTATCAAAAAGGTCAATACTGCCCTTCTTGTAACGATACCGATAAAAACACCGCGGTCATCAACAACGGGAACGAAATTTTGCTCGGCAATACGGTCGAACAGTTTATCGAGCGTACAGGTTATATTAACGGCAGGATTCCAATCGGGGCGAATTACGTCGCTAATGCACTTTTTTTCGTGCTCGCGAACATTACTTACACCGTCGGTTATCATTGCACGAAGCAAATCGCCCTCGGTTACTGTGCCAACGTAAACACCGTCAGAAGAAATAACGGGGATAGCACGGAATCTATGATAAGTCATTTTTTCAAAGCCGTTACGAACGGTAGAGGACGCATCCAAATAGGATACGCTGCTTTTGGGTGTGAGGAAGCGCATTATGTTCATTGTGATCCTCCTTTAAAAACAATATGTTATATTTTAAACTCTCTTATAGGTACAGAAGCAGAAGCTCATTTCTGATTCCGTATCCGTTTCGGGATTTGTAACAAAATCCTCGCTAACCTCGGCAAGCTTCCATTCGGCAGAAGTATCGAGGTTTGGGAAATATGCATCCTTTTCGAAGGATTTTTTGAATTTTGTAACGTAGGCAGTATCGCAATACGGCAAAAGCGATTTATATATTTGAGAACCGCCGATTACGAAAACGGTATCGGTCGCATATCCCTTTAAAATCTCCAAAAGCTCTTCTAACGAGCGCGCCATAATTGCGCCCTCGGGTGAATATTCGGTATTACGCGACATAACGATATTTACACGGTCCTTTAAAACCCTGCCGCCCGGAAAGGTAGAAAGAGTTTTTGAACCGAGAATTACCACGTTACCCTTGGTTAGAGCTTGGAAATACTTTAAATCGGCACGAACGCGCGCAAGCAGCTCGCCTTTATATCCAATACCCCATTCGTTATCTACGGCAACAACAAGCTTCATAT
The DNA here is from genome assembly GCA_045652025.1 of Eubacteriales bacterium. Taxonomy (GTDB): domain Bacteria; phylum Bacillota; class Clostridia; order Oscillospirales; family CAG-382; genus Coliplasma. The sequence continues at coordinate 379 of JAZRTL010000049.1, read as the reverse complement.
TTATAACCTCTTATACTGCAACGGGGAATTTACCGATTTTTTCGCCGTGGACGTAGTTTTCCACGGTAAAGCTTTCGGGAGTAAACTGATAGAAATCGGTTATAGTTGGGTCGAGCGTAACTTTGGGCGCTTCGAAGCACTCGCGCTCGATAAGCTCTTTAACAATAGGAATATGACGGTCATAGATATGAGCATCGGCAATGACGTGAACAAGTTCACCCGCTTGCAAGCCGGAAGCTTGAGCAAGCATCATCACGAGAGCCGCATATTGCGCGACGTTCCAAGCGTTTGCGGCAAGCATATCCTGAGAACGTTGGTTGAGTATTGCACAAAGCTTACCATCGACAACGTTAAAGGTCATTGAATAAGCGCAAGGATA
>JAZRTL010000048.1:0-1893 GCA_045652025.1 Eubacteriales bacterium | reverse complement strand
CGTTCTGTTAATTATTATTCAAGAAAAAATCTTTTCCGCAAATGGATTTAATAAGCTCTTCAAAATCCTCCGAATTGGAAAACGAAAGGGTAATCTTGCCCGCACCGTTTGCTCCTTGGCTAATCGAAACCTTACGTTCGAGCTTTTCTCCAATATCGTTTTCAAGCTTTTTATAATAGGATTTGCTAACTATCGAGCCGCCGTTGCCGTTGGGCTGAACACCGTTTAGTATCTTTTTAACAAACTGCTCGGTTTGTCTAACCGATAAAGCGGTGGTGATAATCGTTTGAACGTATTTAAGTAACGAATCCTCGTCGCATTTTTGAACGAGCGGAATAACCGTTCTCGCGTGGCCGTAAGAAAGCGATCCGTCCTCAACTAACTTAAGCACGCTTTCGGGAAGCTTAAGTAATCTAAGAACGTTAGCAACCGATTCTCTCGATTTGCCAACTCTTTCCGCCGCTTCCGCTTGGGTAAGCCCAAACTTTTGTATAAGGTCGTTGTATCCGCGCGCCTCTTCGACGGGGTTAAGGTTTTCGCGCTGGAGGTTTTCGATAAGCGAAAGCTCTGCCGCCGTTTTATCGTCTGCCTCAACAATAACAACGGGAACCTCGCTAAGACCGGCTATCTTCGAAGCACGCCATCTGCGCTCGCCGGCAATTATCTCATAATAGCCGTTTTGCTTTTTTCTAACCGCAATGGGTTGCAAAATGCCGTGCTTGCCTATCGAATCTGCAAGCTCTAAAAGAGCCGCTTCGTCGAAATTGGTTCTTGCTTGCTCTCTGTTTGGCTCAATATCCGAGATTTTCAAGGTTGTTATATTACTTGTGGGCTTTTCTTCAATAGCGTTGTCCTCGAAAAGAGAGCCCAAGCCCCTATAATTCTTTTTAGCCATTTATACCTCCGTCTAATTTATTGCAGCGTTGCATAATTTCCAACGCTACCGCCGAATAAGCTGCGGCACCCTTGCCGTTGCGGTCATATTCGGTAATAACCATACCGTAGCTGGGCGCTTCGCTAATTCTAACGCTTCTGGGTATGGGAGTTTTTAAAATTTTATCGGCAAAATACTTTTTAATTTCCTCTAAAATCGCAATCGAAAGGTTAAGGCGACCGTCAAACATATTAATCAAAACGCCAAGTAGCTCGATATTAGGGTTGTAAAGCTTTTTAATCTGCTTAATAGTTGCAGAAAGCTGCGAAAGTCCCTCGAGCGAATAATATTCGCAAAGGACGGGAATTACAACGTAGTTAGAAGCCGTAAGCGCGTTTATGGTTAACAAGCCAAGCGAAGGAGGGCAGTCGATGATAATATAATCGAACTTTTCCTCGGTGCCTATAAGGGCTTTTCTAAGACGATAAACGCGGTCTTCCTCGTCAACAAGCTCAAGCTCTGCACCAACAAGGTTCATACTCGAGGGAATAACCGAAAGTCCCTTAACGTTCGTTTCTATAACCGTTTCTTGCCAGCTCAATCTGCCGATAAGAAGGTCATAAACACTTCCGTTCGTTGTTTTCTTTTTAATACCCACACCGCTCGTGGCGTTGCCTTGAGGGTCTGAATCTATAAACAAAACGCGTTTTCCGCTTCTTGCTATACAAGCGGCGATGTTTAACGCGCTCGTTGTTTTTCCTACTCCGCCCTTCTGGTTAGAAAAGCAGATGATTCTACATTTATTCATATTATCCTCTATATTATATTTATAATATAGTATAACAAATTGCCACCAAAAGTCAATATTCAATAGCCAATTTCTAACCAAAAGAAAAGTTTTTTATTCCTAAAAAGGATAAAGCTTTCCTTGACATATCTCTAAAACTATATTATGATAAAGTTAATTATATTTTGGGAGAAAATTTATGGAACAAATAGTATATGACCTTATTGCCATT
>JAZRTL010000047.1:0-2542 GCA_045652025.1 Eubacteriales bacterium | reverse complement strand
AATCTGCCGATTTAATTGTTTGCGATAAGGAGCTAAATATAAAAGCCGTTTTCGTAAACGGACAAAGGATGTAAGCTATGGAATATAGAATTGGCGTTGATATCGGCGGCACAAGCGTTAAGCTTGCCGTTGTCGATAGTGAATTTAATATATACGATAAACGTCGTGTCCCAACGGGCGAGGACGCTACCTCCGAGGGTATAATAAGCGGTATTATCGAGAATTGCCGTGAACTTGTTGCAAAGTATAACGTTGTTTCTATCGGCGTTGGCTCTGCGGGTAGGGTGGATAGAAAAAAAGGCACGGTTGTAATAGCGGGTAACCTCCCCTTTGTAAACGAACCCATCGTCGACCATCTCACCAAGGCGTTTGGCATTCCTGCCTATATCGATAACGATGGATATACCGCCCTTATCGGCGAGCGTGCCGCAGGCGTTTGCAGAAATTGCAACGATGCACTAATAATCACTATCGGTACGGGTATCGGCGGTGCTATATTAATGGACGGCTCTTTTATCCGCGGTAAAGATGATAGGGCAGGTGAGCTTGGGCATTTCGTTATCGATAAAAACGGAATAGAATGCGAATGCGGGCTTCGCGGATGCTACGAGCGTTATGCCTCTGCTACCGCACTTATCGAGCAAACCGAGCAAGCAGTTAAGGATAATCCAAACAGTATCCTCGCAACACTTGCAAAAAACGGCATTGACGGCAAAACTGCGTTCGATGCAAAAGAACAAGGATGCCCCGTGGCAATAGACTTGCTCGATAAATACGGTTATTATTTGGCAGTAGGCATAAATAGCTTGGTTCATATTTTTCAACCGCAGGTTATCGCTATCGCAGGCGGAGTGTCCAACCAAGGCGAATCGTTACTTAATATTATAAGACCTTATTTGTTGCCTTGCTCTAATATTGCAATAACAACGCTTCAAGGTAATGGCGGTATAATCGGCGCGGCAGTCTTGGGCACAGATTACGCGAAATAAATACTATTGACAAATCATAAAAAGTGTGATATATTCAATAAAAATCTTTGAAAGGATTACGGCAATGGCTTATAAGTTCATAAACACTATGAATACTGCAACCCAGCCCCAAGCGGATCAGCACGATATGCTTCCGAAGGGCTTACATTGTCGTACCCAAAATTCAAAATAATCTTTTTATAGGTTTTATTGAATAGCAGTACATATACAGTGTAAGTCGAGAAATCGATTTACACTGTTTTTTATTTTAGAAAAAAGGAGGCAATTATCGTGTCAGAACAATCTATCTCTCACCAAGATGACGATGACGATCAACAATATCACCAACTAAAACAAGGAGTTACTTATGAAAACAATCGACTCGACTGTTCTGGCAGGATACAATGCTGGAATTGAAAGAAACCGTTTAAGAACAGGAATTGGAATTATCGAATTTGAACGAACGAAAGAAATCCTACTTGATAAATTGCCAAAACCACCTGCCGTAATTTATGATATCGGCGGAGGTTACGGAGAATATGCTTGGTGGCTTACTTCCCTCGGATATGAAGTGCACTTATTCGACATATCAGAAACCAACATCAAAATAAGCGAGGAATTGGAAAGTGAATACCCAAATGTTCATTTAGCATCAGCAGAAGTTTGTGATGCTCGCTCTGTTCCTCGCGAAAGCAAAAGCGCAGATGCTATTCTACTTATGGGACCTCTTTATTCCATCACTGAATATGAAGAAAGAATACTTGCTATAAGGGAAAGCTATCGTTTGCTGAAAAATGACGGCATCCTATTCACAGCTGCTCTCACTCCGTATGGAGGTTTGCTTCATCGCATAACTATGTATCACAATTCAGAGGATAAAAAATCTTACGAGCTTGATAATCCAGCCGTTATATCTATGTTTGAACGAGCGTTATCCGATGGATGTTATATAAACCCCGAAAGGAATAATGCAAAAGGATTAGGCAGTTCACATTTACACACCGCAAAAGCATTGAGAGAAGAATTGAAGTGCGGTGGTTTCGAAACTTTGTCCATTCACGGTGTAATGGGAGGCGCATGGCTCGCACCAAACCTTGACGAATTATTAAACAACGAAGAAACAAAAGAAGTGCTTATGAAAACCGTTAGAATGTTAGACACCCACGAAGAAATTATAGGTTTGTCAGGACACTTGCTTGCGGTTTCAAGAAAGGATATATTATGAAAAAGAAAATTGTTGCCATTGGCGGCGGTGAATGCGGAAGAATTACAAAAAGTGGATATAAAATGCCCTATGAAACAAAGGAAATTGATGCTGAAATTATAAGACTGACGGAAAAGGAAAACCCAAACTTTTTATTTATTGGTCATGCCCAAAGCAACGAACAAAATGAACGCAAATATTTTGAAACAATGAGTGCAATATACGAAAATATTTTCGGTTGTGAATGCAAAACGATTTTGAAATCCGATTTATCATCTCAAAACAGCGAAATCATAAAAAAATCGCTTTGTTGGGCAGACATTATATATGTTGGTGGCGGTGATACAAAGGGTATGCTTAAGCTATGGAG
>JAZRTL010000046.1:0-5900 GCA_045652025.1 Eubacteriales bacterium | reverse complement strand
GGTGTCGGTCAATTTTCCGCAAGAGGCGGTATTGTTGATATTTTTTCGCCCAACTATACCTATCCCGTAAGAATTGACTTTTTCGGCGATGAAATCGATCTTATGGGTCAATTCGATACTGTTTCTCAGCGTAGAACCGAGAATTTAGAAAAGCTCTCGATTATCCCTTGTAACGAAATTATAGCGGGAGAAAAAGAGGTCGAAGCGATGAGAAAAGAGCTTTCTCATCTGATATCTTCATTCGTTGGCCCCGAAAAGAGAAGACAAACGCTGTTATCCGAGCTTTCGGATATCGAGCGTGGCGATAAAAGCGTTTTTGCCGATAAATACTTCTCGTTGATATACGATAAGCGCCAAACGCTGCTCGATTTTATGCCGGATGCATTCCGCTTTGTTTTCGATGAAAAGCGTGTTTTTGAACGCGCGAAATCGTTTGAATCGACTAACGACGGTATTGTGGAATCGCTAGCGGGCGCAGGTATGTGCCGTCTTAGCGTTTGCAGACCGTATTCCGCTTGCTCCGAGCTTTTTGCAATGCTCGGGAAATCTGTTATTGCTGTCGATAATTATTTGAATTCGGGTAAGAAAATTAACGCCGCCGTTTCTTATAATATACCTACAAAATCAACGATGCAGCTGACCGAAAAAACGGACTTGTTCGTTGATGATATAGACGATTACGTTGCCGCATCGCGAAGGATGCTTTTGCTTTGCTCAAACGACCATTCTGCCGATACGATGATAGAAATGTTGGGCAACGAGGGAATAGGTGCGTTTAAATACGTTGGAATTCTTCAAGAGGGCAAGGTTGCCGTTGCTTCTGTCGGTAGCGACGTTGTAAAGCAAGGGTTTGAATTAATTAGGTCGGGTTTTGTTATGCTTACCGACTATATTTCTTTGCGCCCGCGTGATGAACACAGAAGAAGACGTACAACCGTAAAAACCTCCAAGGGCGAAAAAATTATGTCCTATGCCGATTTAAAAATCGGCGATTTGGTTGTTCACGTCAATCATGGTATCGGACGTTACGATGGCATACAAAACCTTGAAACACAAGGCGTTTCGCGCGATTATATTAAAATAACCTATGCCGATGGCGGTAAGCTTTACGTTCCTTGCGACCAGCTTGATTTGGTTAGTAAATATATCGGCTCGGAGGATACCAAGCTTTCTAAAATGGGCGGTGCCGAATGGAAACGCGCAAAGGCGCGTGCAAAGGCATCAGCATCCAATATTGCAAAAGAGCTTATAAAGCTCTATGCCGAAAGAAGAAATATGAAGGGGTATTCGTTCCCCATAGACGATGAGCTCCAAGACGAGTTCGAGGCGGATTTTGAATACGTCGAAACCGAAGGTCAGCTTATCGCGGCTAAAGAAATTAAAAATGATATGCAAAACCCCTATCCTATGGATAGATTGCTTTGCGGCGACGTTGGCTTTGGTAAAACCGAGGTGTCGATGCGCGCTGTGTTTAAATGTGCTTTTGCGGGCAAGCAAGCCGCAATTCTCGTTCCTACAACAATTCTTTCCTTCCAGCATTACCGTACAATACAAGCGAGATTTCGCGGTTATCCCGTTAAAATAGGAATGCTCTCTCGCTTTGTTCCGCCGAAGGCACAAGCCGAGGTTATAGCAGGTCTTAAAAACGGTACGATTGATATTGTGGTGGGTACTCACAGATTACTTCAAAAGGATATACAATTTAAAGACCTTGGTCTTTTGGTTGTTGACGAGGAACAGCGCTTTGGCGTAACACACAAGGAAAAGCTAAAGGAGCTTTCAAAGGGTGTTGACGTTTTAACGTTAACCGCAACTCCTATACCAAGAACCTTGAATATGGCGCTTAGCGGTATACGCGATATGTCTGTTTTAGAGGAAGCGCCGATAGACAGGGTACCCGTACAAACCTTTGTGCTCGAGCAGGATGACGAGGTGTTGTTCGAAGCGATTCGCCGTGAATTAAGGCGCGGTGGTCAGGTATTTTATCTGCATAATTTTATCGATTCTATATATTCAAAAGCCGCGTTAATTAAAGAAGCTTTTCCGGATAGCAACGTCGCTATTGCACATGGCAGAATGGAAAAGGAAAAGCTTTCCGACGTTTGGTCGGATATGGTTGATGGAAATATAGATATTCTCGTTTGTACAACTATTATCGAATCGGGCATAAACGTGCCAAATGCAAATACTTTAATTATCGAGCAAGCGGATAGAATGGGGTTAGCGCAGCTACACCAAATTCGCGGTAGAGTAGGTCGCTCAACCCGCAAGGCATACGCTTATTTAACCTATAAAGCGGGCACGATAATTAACGAAATTGCAGAAAAACGGTTAGAAGCAATACGCGAGTTTACAGAATTCGGCTCCGGATTTAAAATCGCAATGCGAGATTTGGAAATTCGCGGTGCGGGAAACCTTTTAGGTGCCGAGCAAAGCGGACATTTAGAGGCAATCGGCTACGATTTGTATATAAAAATACTCGAGGATGCTATTAACGCCGAAAAGGGTATTGCGCCCAAAGCCGAGCTTAACTGCACGGTGGATCTTTCGGTCGATGCATTTATCCCCGAGGAATATATTTCCTCGCTTGCTTTGCGAATTGACGTTTATAAAAAAATCGCGTCGGTTTCTAATATGGATGAATACGACGATTTGGTCGACGAGCTTAACGATAGATTTGGCGATATACCCGTTCCCTCCGAAAATCTAATAAGAATTTCTAAAATAAGAAATATCGCGCTAACTCTCGGCTTCGTTTCGATAGAGCAAAAGGGAAGATTGGTTGCCTTTTATAACCCCAATATCAATATCGAGCAATGCGCCGTTATCGCTTCGGAGGATGCGTTTAAGGGCTCTGTTATGATTTCGTTGGGTACAAAGCCCCATATATCCTATAAGCTTCGCGATGGGGATAAAATGCTTGACGTGTGTGAAAAAATTATCGAAAGATATAATAAATTAACACAAAATTAACTGGACAAATCTAAAAAAATATTGTATACTGACTGATATGAATTTTGAAAGGTGATATAAATGAAAAGATTATTAGTTTGTTTGCTACTGCTTGCGCTAACGCTTTCGATGGCTGCTTGCGGTAATTCGAATGATTCCTTAGACGGTAATAGCAAAATCGTTTTAAGATATGGCGATATCACTATGGACGAAGCGGAATTTAAATATATCGCTTCCTACGTTAAGGATTATATCGTATATCAACAACAAAATGAATTGTATCAATATTACGGTGCTGTATATAGCGAATCGGATATTCTTGCAATGCAAATCGATGAGGATACCACAATCGGCGATTATATTAAAGAATATTCGGTTGAGTTTGCTCAACAGCTTATGATTATCGAAAAGATTTGTAAGGATTCCAACGACGAAATTACCGACCAAGCGGATATCAGCGAGATAGAAAACCATCTTAGCGAGCTTGAATATGCGTACGGCGGTACCGATTTGTTCGAAATTGCTTTGGTAAGAATGGGCTTTTCAAGAAGCGGTATCGAGCGCTTCCAACGCTTCTACACCTTGTATAATATGTTGTATGAGGCACGTTACGGCTCTAACGGAACCGCAAGAGTTCCCGCCGAAAGCGTAAATGCTTACTTTACAGAAAACTATATGCGCTACGATGGTGTAATGTATTCCTATCTCAATAGCGATGGTACAAAAATCACCTTCAAATATACCGACGACGAGGTTAAATCGTATTTCGATACCGAATTTGTTAAGGTTCGCCATATCCTCTATAAAACCGTTGATTCCTCTCAAAAGGAGTTAAGCGATGAAAAGAAGGCGGAAAAGAAGGCAAGCGCAGAAGCCGCTTATAAAGCTATAATTAATAACGAAAAGACCTTCGACGATTATCTTAGCGAAAACGAGGATTCTCAATCAGAATATATCTTCACTTATGGCAAGATGGTCGATTCCTTCGAAAAAGCTTCCTTTGAAATGCAAGCGGGCGAGGTTAGATTGGTCGAAACCGAATATGGCTACCATATAATCCAAAAGCTCGAAAAGACCGAAACCGATTTCACAGGTACGGTTGACGAAAACGGTAAAACTACCGGCTCCCGTAAGGAAGAAGCTCTTGCCGCAATGAGTGCCGCGAAAATCAGAAAAGAGGCGCTTGAAACTTTCGGTAAGCTTCAAAACGGCGAATTGACCGATTATCCTAAAACGAGTGATGAAGTTAAATATTACGTTTCTATGGGTAACAATTTTATCGATAAGAACGAATCGACAAATAAAACCTTGGTAGAGCTTCTCACCCCCGTAAAAGCAGGCGAGTTTATCGAAAAGGAATATCCTGCGGATGCGACGTATATTTTAAGAAATCTTTCTTTCGAGGAAAAGGATATCACAAGCGATATCTATTCTAAAATCGAAAGTAAACTTGCGGTTGAAGCATATTCCGAATACGTTCAATCCTTCTACGATAATATCGAAATGAATAAAGAATATATAGATTCGTTTGATATTATAACTCTTCCTTTGTTAGAAGAAGAATTTTATATTGACTAAAGAGGTACACAATGACAGTTCAACAAGTTTATGATAATATAATGCGCGATGCGCTTAGTGTTTATTCCGCAGAAGGACTTAAGGAAAAGCTCGAAAGCGGCAAAAAGCTTAAAATCAAAATGGGCGCAGACCCAGCAGACCTGACCTTCATTTAGGCCACTCGGTTGTTTTAAGAAAGCTTAAGATGTTGCAGGACCTCGGTCACGAAATTATTTTCGTTATCGGCGATTTTACCGCGATGATTGGCGACCCTTCGGGCAAGAGTAAAACAAGAGTTCCTCTTACCTTCGAGCAAACAAGAGCAAACGCCGTTAGCTACTATGAACAGGTTATAAAAATTCTTGATAAGGATAAAACAAGAATTGTATATAACTCCGATTGGCTCGGTAAGATGTCTTTTGAGGACGTTCTTTCCTTGGCGGGCAAATATACTCTCGCAAGAATTCTCGAACGCGATGATTTTGCAAAGCGTTATGCAGAAAAGCGTCCTATCGGTATGCACGAGTTGTTCTATCCTCTAATGCAGGGCTACGATAGCGTTGCACTTGAGGCGGATATCGAGGTTGGCGGTAACGACCAAACATTTAACCTTTTGGTTGGCAGAGAGCTTCAAAAGGACTATGGCCAAACCTCCCAAGAGGTTATTACCTTCCCGTTGCTTCCCGGCTTGGACGGTGTAGAAAAGATGTCCAAATCGCTCGATAACTATATCGGTATCGATGAGCCCGCGGAAATTATGTACGAAAAGTGTATGAAGGTTCCGGATAGCTTGCTTCTTACTTATTTCAATCTTACTACCGATTTGGAGGAAGAAAAATACGTTTCTCTTTGCGAAACCGATATTAGAAAAGCTCACGTTCTTTATGCAGAATCGATTATAACGCTTTATCACGGCGCGGAAGCGATTCCCGCGGCTGCCGCAAGATACGCAAGCGTTGCAAGCGGCGGTGTTCCCGAAAATATCGATGAATTTGAATTTGAAGCGGGTATAAGACTTATCGAGGTTCTTAGCAAATCCGGTCTTGCACCCTCCAATAGCGAAGCACGCCGTTTGGTTCAGGGTGGTGGTGTTAAGGTCGATGGAGCTCAAGTTACCGACCCGAACAAGACTCTTGATGCAGGCGAATTTGTTGTTAGCAAGGGCAAGAATAAGTTCGTAAAAGCAATCGTAAAATAATTATAAAAAACTAAAGCACAGTTTGACTAAACGTTATACTGTGCTTTCTTTATGTTTTCAACCTATTGATAATTCTTCTTTCCCGTGCTATAATTTAGAGCAACATTTATCGAAATTAGAGGTATATATATGTCAAGGATGGAAAACTGCATATTGACCAATATGTGTATGATATATGACGGAGATAAAATAC
>JAZRTL010000045.1:0-4429 GCA_045652025.1 Eubacteriales bacterium | reverse complement strand
GGTAAAAGCATCCGCCATTCTTCCGCTATCGGGCGCAAGTGTGCCTACGTAATACGCGGTTTCGTTTATATTATCGAGCGTTTGACGTACCTTTTCCGCCACGCGTAGGTGAACTATCCAAGTTGCCATTAGTAGTTGCCCTTCCCTGCGCGTTCGATATCGCGTTTTGCAGACTTTTCCGCCTCTACCGCGCGCTTATCATAAAGCTTTTTACCCTTGCAAAGACCAATTTCCACCTTTGCCCATCTTCCGCTGAAATAAATAGAAAGCGGAATGATGGAATAGCCCTTTTGACCTACCTGACCAAAAAGACGGTCTATCTCCTTGCGGTGCATAAGCAGCTTGCGGGGACGGTAAGGGTCGCGGTTAAAGATGTTGCCCTTTTCGTAGGGGCTAACGTGAATACCGTATGCATAAAGCTCGCCGTTGTCGATACGGCAAAAGGAATCCTTAAGGTTAACCTTGCCGCCGCGAAGCGATTTTACCTCCGTACCGAAAAGCTCGATGCCGGTTTCGAATTTTTCGATAACAAAATATTCGTGATACGCCGCGCGGTTGTTCGCAACGTCGCGTCTTGCTCCCGACATAAAAGCTCCTCCTTTCGATGCGGTTTAGGTATTATACAACAAATATATTAAAAAATCAATATTAAAATTCACCCAGCGTATATTTGGAATCGAAGCAGGGCTTATCCTCGGTAGCGTTCGCCGCACAGACGATATATCCGTTTTCTTCTGCAGAAAGCGTTAGTTTTAGCGTATGGTCTATCCTTGCTTCCTGTCTGAAAATAACCCTAACCGAGCTAACGTAGTTATTTTTGCGGTCAAAGGGAATTATATCCATTGCAATATCCGAATATACACAGTTGTTAAGATGATCGTTTTCGTCAAGGTCGGAAAGGCGAACAACACGCTCGCTTTCGCCGAGGATATTTTCACCAACAAGCGCGCGGGGAAGGTCGATAGAAGCCGTTTCGTAATTGTGGGCGGGAATTTCGAAGGGGAAATCCTTTGGGCGAACGATACGGCGGTCGTCGTATTTAACGATAACCCATTGTGTTGTCGCGTGGGCAACCTTTTTGCCCTCCCTGAAAAATTCGAATTCGCGTTCAAAGGTAACGCCGGAAATACGGTTATTATAGGTTTTAAGCGTTATCTCGTCATGGGCAAAAATCGGGGAATAAAAATCCAACCCGAGCTTTGTCATAACGAAAACCATATTAGCCGCTCGCATCGCGGGGTAGGTAACGCCCATATTGTCGCAATCCTCTCGCGCGGCTTGCTGCATATATCTTTGCAAAGCCGATGGCTTAACAGTGCTGTTGGGATATACGTCAAAGCTGGCAATAGTTATTTTAAATTCAATCATTTTTATCTTCGCTTTCGGATTTTTTCATTTTTATTTTGGCAAGCGGGTTCATTTCTGCCGCTTCCTCTAACTTTTTGTTGGAAAGGTGGGTATAGATTTGGGTTGTGGTAAGCTGCTCGTGCCCAAGGATTGTTTGGAGCGTTAAAATATCAACCCCGTCGCCGTCGTCGTACATAAGCGTTGCGGCGGTATGCCTTAATTTATGGACCGAAAGCCCGCGGTTATCAAGACCGGCAAGCTTTAAATAATCGTAAACAAGCGTTTGGACCATCTGTTTTGAAATTCGCGTCCTGCGCGAGCTTAAAAACAAAGCGTTTTTATCTATAATCGGTTGACCGTGGGCGGTTGCTCTTACTTGGCGCACGTTAAGATAAGCCGCAATGGCGCTTCGGCACGCCTTGTTTAAATAAACCACCCTCATCTTGTTGCCCTTACCCGTAACGACAAGCTTCGAAAGGTCTTGGTCGATATGCGAAAGGTTAATCCCAACAAGCTCCGAAAGACGCATTCCGCAATTCAAAAACAAAGTCAAAATGCAATAATCGCGCTCGTAGTTGGGGTTATCCCTCGGCACGCTGTTAAGCAAGCTAACGCTTTCCTCGAGCGAAAGATATTTTGGCAAAGCGGGCTTAACCGTTGGGCTGTCGATATCCTTTGCGGGATTTTCGGCAATACGGCGGGATTTAACCGTATGGTATTTATAGAACGCTTTTATCGCCGAAAGCCGACGTGCACGTATTCTAACGCCGTTGCCGCGCCCTTGGGAAAGATAGAGCATATAGCTGTAAATTTCCTCGGTGCGAACCGAGCCGGCAAGCTCGTAATCCAGCGGGGCAATGCTTATTTCCTTCATCTCCGCGTTTTCGGGATTTTTACCCGAGCGGGAAACAATAATATATCTAAAAAACAAAATAAGGTCGTTAATATACTCGCTAACCGTAAGAGCGGAGCAGTTTTGGATAGAGCTTTTGTAGCCCGCGAACGTTATTAAGGGCTCGGGAAGATTGGCGTTCATTCGAACACTCCTTTAAAATCTAATATCTTTATAAATTATACCGCAACCGCCGTTTAAAATCAAGGAGATTAAAAAATTTTATACAATTATGGGTTTAATTAATCTTCTTGACAAAGTTGGGTTTATGTAATAGAATAAATATACTAAAAACGGAGGATTTTATATTATGGAGTATATTGTTCGTGTTGAACAGGAAATCGATTTTTCCCGTGCGGAAAAGGCGATGATTTCTAATTACAAATGGACCGAGGGCTACACTCCCGAGGCATATGCACAGCTTATTTGCGTTGAGGGCAGGGGCTTTGCACTTCGTATGACCGCTATGGAAGCAAATCCCAAGGCGGAATATACCGCAAGATTTAACGACCCTGTTTATAAGGATAGCTGTCTTGAATTTTTCGTTAACTTCGATAACGGCGATAAGTATATGAATTTCGAAATGAATTCTAACGGCTCCTTCCTTGCGGCAGTTCGCGCAGACCGCGCTAACAAAACCCCTATAAATATGCTTGCTCCCCTTCCCAGAGTTAAGGCGGTTAAGGAAGAGGACAGATGGAGCGTTGAGGTATTCTTCTCCAACGACCTTATCGGTAAGCTTTTCGGCAAGTTCAGCTTTAACAGAGGTGAAACCTTTAAGGGTAACTTCTATAAGTGCGGCGACGAAACCGAAATCCCTCACTTTGGTATGTGGGCACCTATCGATAACCCCACCCCCGATTTCCACCGTCCCGAGTTCTTCGGCACCTTTAAAATCGAGGAATAATTATAAAAACAAAAAACCCTCGTTGGAGGGTTTTTTTGTTTTAAATCGAGGTACTGATTAACCGCAGCAGCAGAGAATGATGATAGCGATAAGAATAATAATCCAGCAACAGTTGTTGTTGCCGAAGAACGAATCGAAGCAACCCATAGCAAATCCTCCCTTCACTACTTAAAGGTTATGTAGCAAGGGGTGGAAGTGTTACATCGCCAACATATTATAAAATTCGCGGTGGAACTTAAGCACCATATCGCGCTCGTTGTCCAAGCAAAGCGGAAGCTCGACCAAAACGGTGATCGCAAACAGCACAGCGGCAAGCGTATATAGCATAGCGTAAGCGTTCGAGCCCTTTTTCTGCCTTACAACAAGCGAAATAAGAAGATAAACGCCCATAACCGTTAGAATAAACATCACGTCCGCCGCATAGCGAAGGTGAACCCCGCCGAAGCAGGTATCGAAAAAGGCGATAAACAGAACGCATAAAAGGGCAATACCGCCCGTAAAGAGCGCTTTTTTGTTTTTGCGAAGCGTTATAGCACCAAAGCAACCCCAGCTCGCAGGGAAGAAGATAGAGCCGACTGTGTGCGAAACGTAAACCAACCTATCAACGCCGTAATCCGAAAAACGTCTAACCGCGGGATGTAGGAACGGGAAAACGTCATCAATCTTAGGCGCACTTAAAAAGAAATGGTAAAGCGAGGGGATTAAAAGCTTTAATGAGAACGAATAGGTCGAGGTATCGGTTAGCGTTAGCTGGTAGGTCGAGCCGAAATCGAACGGCGATGAAAACCGCGCGGCGTTATATGCCATAATAAGCGCGCCGAGCGCGAGCATCGGCAAGCAAAACGCGGTTATATCCAAGAAAAGCTTTTTTAATTTCGTTTTGTAATTAATAATTACCGAAATAAGCAACGGCAAGGCGATAAGGACGTAAAGAGCTAAATTCGGCCTCGAGGCAACTATAACCGCAACGCTTGCGCCCGAGAGGGCAAAATATATCCTTCGCTTAAAGCCGTCGGGGGAAGAATCCGCCTTAAGCACAAAGCAGAAGAAGGCGCAAACCGCCAAAATGCCAAACAAAACCGCAAGGTGATAAAAGTTGGCGCAGGTTAGAGTTGACCATAAAAGCGCCCCACAGGGCAACGTCGCCCCGCCCAAAAGCATTAACAAAAACGGAACGCCCTTTGGCAACCGCTTACAAAGCTCCCATAAAAGCGAAAACATAAACCCGACCGTTGCGGCAACTATTATCGCCGCGGCAAGCGCATCCGAGGGGATATGCCCCG
>JAZRTL010000044.1:0-8405 GCA_045652025.1 Eubacteriales bacterium | reverse complement strand
ATAAAGAAGACGTACATATCGTTAATAATGGGTTGAACCTATATGGCGAATATTACGATTTTGGCTATAACAAGGCGGTAATTATCCTTTCGGGCAGAACCGAAAGTCTTCGTTACGGCTATTATTTCGCAAAGCCCTATTCGGATTCGGAATTTAACGTTTTAGTTGTTGATTCCCGCGGACATGGCTTTAGCGATGGGGAATATATAACCTATGGCTTCGAGGAAAGCAAGGATGCTTTGGCTTGGGTAAGGTTTCTTAATAGCTCTTTTGGCGTAGAAACGATTGTTTTCCATGGTATATGTATTGGCGGTGCCGGAGGAATGCTTGCAATCACCTCGCCCGAATGCCCCCAATGTGTTAAGGGCTTGGTTACCGAGGGTATGTTTCCGAACTTTGCGGAATCGATGAAGAACCATCTAATCGAACGCAAAAAATTACTTTTTCCGGTTATGCAATGTATCGATTATTGGGCTAAAAAATATACCGGTCATTCTATGAAAAAAGGCCCGATTGACGTTATCGGTAAGATGGATAAGCCCATTTTGATGATACAAAGTAAAATGGATAAATATTCAACACACGAAAACGCAAAGAAAATGTTCGATATCTGCCCAAGCAAGGAAAAGAAGCTCGTTTTGTTCGAAAAGGGCGACCATTCTATGCTTAGAGTTACTGATACCGAATTATACGATGCCGAAGTTCGTGCTTTCTTAACAAGACTTACGTCAACCCTTTAAAATGGGTTGTATTAAGATAAAATTATTTTGGAGGTTTACTTATTATGGATCAAAACAATTTTAACAACCAAAACAATAATGCGGCTGAGGATAGTGAACAATATTTCACTCTCGACAACCAAGCGCAAGGCAATTCCAACGCTTCCGGTCGTGAACCTCTTCCCACCTTTGATTTTTCCGTACAACAACCTGTGTATAACCAAACCGTAGAAGCTTCTTCGGATTGCCAACGAGAAATCGATTCTCTTTCGGGTCCCGCTTTTGGCAAAGCACTTGCTTCTGTAATCATGTCATGGTACCCTGTAACTTCAATAATAGGTCTTATTTTGGCCAGCAGTGCTCTTAAAAAGGTTAAAAAGGCAAACGCTTTGGCGGAACGCTGTGGTATTAGCGCGGGCGGTAAGATTATTGCCGCAAAGATTATGGGCACAATCGGTAAGATTAGCGGTATAGTAATGACAGTTTTCTGGTCTCTCTATATCTTGCTTATTATCGCTATTGTTGCTGGTACAATGTAATTTTAAGGGATTTACATATATGACTAACGAATTTTCTAATTGGCTTTCCCAAAATGGCTTAACAGAAGCATTTACAACACCCGCCGGAGATACGTTATACATAAATAAACAAAAGAAGTTTGGTGTGTTAAAAAAGAACGGCGAATATGGTGTTGTATCCTTCTATCTTGATGATATTATCGAGTTCAAGACCTATGACGATGAAAAGTTGATTGCGGAATGGTATGCTCATTCTACTTGGCGAATATTAGAGCGCTATACACGTTTTTCTACTAACGAGGTTTACGTTAAGATAAAGCTAAAAAACCAAACGGTTTTAAAGCTCCAAATATTCGTTGGCACAAACGGAAATGTTAATAGAGATAGTTCCGACCATAAAAATCTCTTTAATTATGCTTGCCAAGTATCGCAATTTGTTTATAATTGCGCAACTAAAGCTTAAACTTAATAATTAAAAAAAGTACGCCTGCTTTTATGGCGTACTTTTTTGTATATAGTTAAATTACAACCCATAAAATAGGGGATGTTAGTAGTATATTAGGGCGATAGTCGGTCAATAATGACCGTTGTGTTTTATAGCTCAATAATGAACAAAAAGCCCTGCAAGGTGAACTGCAACGCTCTACGGCGCGAAACCAAAAGGTTGCTGAGCTTTACGAAAAACTCTATGAAGAGAATGTTTAGGGCAAGGTAACGGATCAATGGTTTATGCAGTTATCCCACAAATATGAAGTGGAGCGTATGGAGTTAAAAAACAAGATTGCATCCCTAAACGAGAGAATAAACAATCTTGGTACAATGCAACAGAACAAAGACCGAATAAAACAAAAGAGCAGGCTTAAAACCTGCTCTATACATAACGAAGAAACTCAAAATTAAAAAAATCGAGTGCCCATAACTTAAATCCGTTATGAACACTCGATATGGTGCGGGTAACAGGACTTGAACCTGCACCGAGGAAACCCGACTGGAATCTGAATCCAGCGCGTCTGCCAATTCCGCCATACCCGCCTATTTGATTTCCTATCTCTTATAAGGTATATTTTTGCTTTTGAGAAATTCTAAAAATACGTCAGGTGATCCTAACTCGAATCCCGATTTATCTATTATATAAGCTTGACGTATTGATATAAAAAGATAAATATCATGCTTTGATTCCATTACCTTTTGTATAGCCGAATAATTCAATTCGGAGCAATCGGTTCCGTTTTTACTTATCCCTGAAATTTTAAAGGTATTTTCTTGAAATTCAAAATGAATAATCGCGTTTAATCCCGGTGACTTTTTTATAGTGAAGCGCGGTAAAATTAAATAACAGAAAATATAAGTTAGATCAATAAATACAACAAGAACAAAACAGAGAGTAATGGTAGAATCGAAGATATTTAAAGCGAGATAATAAGCAAATATACTTGAAACCAATACTGTACATACAATCATTATAGCCCAAAATAATCTCTTTTTGAGTATAATAAAATTATTAAATCTTAATAACCGTTCTTTATCATAATTTGTTATTGTTGAAAATTTCATACACTTTACTCCTTTTTAAAGGAATTCCATAAGGGGAAATTGTCCGAATCCAGCGCATCTGCCAATTCCGCCATACCCGCAAATATAAACTCATAAATTACAAAAATATTTTATATTAAATTAATGGTTTTGTCAAGCATATAGGTTGGAAACAACTATTTAATACAATAATAACAAAATACCCCTTTATTTGTAAGGGAAAATTAATAAATAATCTGTTGAAAAGCATTATAAATTGTGGTATAATCGTGTAAAATAGAATTATTGTATTTACATATTAAATTTCGTTTTTTATGGTTGCTAAGGATTTTAAAAATGGAAAATAGAGAACGATATAAAAGATTATTAATATTTTTTACGTCGGTTATAAATTTGGCGATACAGACCGGCATCTTTATGTACGTTTGGTATAACGTATTTGAGCATACGGGTTCTAACTTCTTTTATCGCGGAAACTTTGTTCTTATAATCATTTACGCTATACTTTTGTTTTTGTTTTATAAGATGTACGGCGGGTTTAAAATAGGGCATTTGCTTTTGTTTTCGATGCTTTATTCCCAAATTCTCGCCGTTGTTTGTGTTAACGTTGTTACGTATTTTATCCTTTCGCTTATCGGTCGATGGGAATTTATGGAGAACGTTGTTCCCGTATTATGGATGACACTTGCGGATATTATCGTTGTAATTGCGTGGGTTGTGTTTACGCGTTGGCTTTACGTTAAGGTGTTCCCGCCAAGAAAGCTTCTTGTTGTTTACGGCGATTACAATCCCGATTTTCTTATAAGCAAGCTTAACAGAAGAAAAGACAAATATTCTATACAAGAAATCGTTTCGATACACGAAGGGTTCGATGTGATTACGGATAAGATTATGAACTTCCGTAACGTTTTACTTACCGACATTCCTTCCGAAATGCGAAACGAGATTTTGAAGTTCTGTTTTAAAAAGAACATAAGATGCTATACTGTGCCCAAAATTTCGGATATTATGATAATGAGCGCAGAGAACATCCACCTTTTCGATACCTCGATGCTTCTTTTCCGTAATATCGGTTTAACGGTAGAGCAACAATTTATAAAGCGCATCTTCGATATAATCGCTTCGCTTATAGGTATTGTTATTCTTTCGCCGTTAATGCTTTTGATTGCGATTTGCATTAAAGCTTACGACCGCGGTCCCATTCTTTTTACTCAACAAAGGTTAACCAAGGACGGCGTTGAATTTAAGCTCTATAAATTTAGAAGTATGTGTGTTGAGCAAAAGGGCGCTCAGTATTGTATGACAAGAAAAGACGATGAGCGTATAACGCCTATTGGTCATATTATTAGAAATTTGCATCTTGATGAGCTACCTCAGCTTCTTAACATTCTAAAGGGTGATATGTCTATCGTTGGACCTCGTCCCGAATGTCCAGACCTTGCCGCTAAATATACCGAAGTGGTTCCCGAATTTGATTTTCGCCTTAAGGTAAAGGCGGGGTTAACGGGTTTTGCACAGGTTTACGGCAAGTATAACACAACCCCTTACGACAAGCTAAAGTTAGATTTGGCGTATATTCAAAAGTATTCTTTCTTGCTTGATATTAAGTTGATTATTTTAACCTTTAAAATTCTTTTCCAAAAAGAAAACACAGAGGGTATCGATAACGACCAAAACGATGCAAGTATCGATAATCTCTTACCAAAGGATGATATTAATGAATAATCCTATCGTTTCTGTGGTAATACCTGCATATAATTGCCAAGCTACGTTAAAACAAGCTATCGATTCTGCTTTAATACAAGACGTACAGCTTGAAATTATTGTGGTTGACGATTGCTCTCCTGATGATATAAAATCGGTTGTTGCGGAATATAGTTGCGAAGTTGTAAAATATCTTCGTAACGAAAAGAATCTTGGTGCAGCAGAATCCCGCAACGTTGGTGTTTTAGCCGCAAGGGGCGAATATATTGCTTTTTTGGATGCCGATGATTATTGGGAAAAAGAGAAGCTAAAAAAACAGCTATCGCTTATAAAATCAACCGGATACGTTATGTGCGCTACCGCAAGGGAATTAATGAAGCCCGACGGCAGCTTAACAAATAGGATAATTAAGGTTAAAGAGGTAATTACCTATAAGGATTTGCTAAAGCATAACCCAATAAATTGCTCCTCGGTTTTAATAAAAACGAGTGTGGCAAGGGAGTTTCCTATGCATAACGCCGATAGCCATGAGGATTATATTATGTGGCTTGAGGTTTTGGGAAAATATTCGTTTGCTTGTGCGATTAACGAGCCGTTGCTTAAATATCGTCTTAGTAATACGGGTAAATCGGGAAATAAGTTCAAATCTGCGGCGATGACTTATAAAGCTTATCGCTATGCGGGAATTGGCAAATTCAAATCGTATTTATATTTTTGCAATTATGTATTCAACGGTATAAAAAAATACTATTTTGGATAATTATATGAAGTTAGACGTTTTGTTGTCCTGTATGCATCAAACCGATGCAACCTTAATTGATAAATCAAATATCGTTGGCGACGCTATTGTTATTAATCAATGCGATACGGCAGGGGAGTTTGAATATTCTACCGAGCGCGGTAACGTTAAATTTTATTCTGTAACGGATCGCGGTCTTACAAAAAGTCGCAACATGGCAATAAAAAAGTCTAATGCGGACGTTTGTCTTTTGTGTGATGACGATGAGCAGTTCGTTACCGATTACGATAAGAAAATTATCGACGTATATAAATCCTTGCCCGAAGCAGACGTTGTGATTTTTAAGATGGCAAATAAGCCGTGTTCGTTTTCGGATAAAGTACAAAGAATTAAATTTCCTAAAACTATGAAGGTCAGCTCTTGGCAAATTTCCTTTAGACGCAAAAGTATTGTCGATAGCGGCGTTTGGTTCGACGAGCTTTTGGGAGCAGGCACAGGCAACGGTGCAGAAGAGGAATTAAAGTTCTTGTTGGATTGCCAAAGGGCAGGTCTTCGTATATATTACGTTCCCGTTGAAATTGCAACCGTTGCCCAAGAACAATCGACTTGGTTTAATGGTTTTGATGAAACCTTTTTCGAAAACCGCGGTGCAACCACACGTTATATTTTAGGGTTTGCTCTTTCTTCGCTTTATGCGGTTTATTATATAATTAAAAAGCGCAACAAATATATTAATAATATCTCTGCTTGGTCTGCTTTTAAAGCCATTTTTAAGGGTATTATCAATAATAAAATTACAAAGCAATCTAAAAGCTTGTAAGAGGTTTTATGAAGATTTTATCGTTTATTATACCTTCGTATAATAGTGAAAAGTATTTAGATAATTGCATAACGTCTTTTCTTGACAAGGGTTGTATCGATAAGCTTGATATTATTATCGTTAACGATGGATCTATCGACAACACCCCCGAGATAGCAAGCAAGTATTGCTCTATGTACCCCAACTCCATACGTCTTTTTAACCAAGAAAACAAAGGTCATGGTGGCGCAATTAACAGCGGGTGCGAGCTTGCGGTAGGGAAGTATCTTAAGGTTATCGATGCCGACGATACTATCGTTACCGAGAATTTATCTTCTTTTTTGACATTTTTAGAAGAAAACGAAAGCGAAGTTGTTATTACCCATCACTATACTAACGATATCGTTACCGGCGAAGTTAAAAGGTGGATGGCGTACCCGAAGGAATTTAACAAAAACTATACTCTTTCGGAGGTTGTTTCAAATTGGAACGATTTTGCGAGAAGTATTACATTCCACGGTATTACCTATTTAACCTCGTTTTATAAATCGCACTCTTATAAATTGACGGAGAAGGTTTTTTACGAGGACCACGAGTTTTCCACCTTCCCGTGTTGCTATGCAAGATCTGTAATATGTGCCGACATCTTTCTTTATAAGTATAGAATCGGCGATGTTAATCAAAGCGTTGCCGATGAACAAAGGGTTAAGCGTTTAAGCCACGTTGAAGCCGTTTTAAACCGCTTTGTTTGCGAGTTTGCTAATTTGCAAGGCGTAGAATGCACCGAACAATTTGTTTCAATTAAGGCGAAAATATTGCTTATTAGCTATCTTACAACAGTTATGCTTTGTTTTAAGGATAAAGCGAGCGGAAGACGCTATGCAAAGCAAATGATGTTAAATATGAAACAGAAAATGCCTTTAACCTATAAGCAAGCGAAAAAGCAATATATTGCATTCTATTTGCTTAATCTGCTTTGTATATCAAAGAGCACTCTTGACAAGCTTTTAAATTCAAGAGCTTATCATTTCTTAAAAGGCACTCACCGTTTTGAATGAGGAATTGTATGATTAAATCAATAAACAAGCTTTCACAATATACGAAAGAATTTTGGAAATACAAGGATTTGTTAAAATTACTTGTAAACAAAAACATAAAGCTTAAATATCGCCGTAGCTTTCTCGGCTATTTGTGGAGCGTTTTAAATCCGTTGCTTATTATGATAGTAATGGCTATCGTATTTTCAACGATGTTTAAGCGCCCTATCGAGAATTTCCCATTGTATTTGTTCTGTGGTCAGCTTTTGTTTAACTATATGAACAACTCCACACATCAGGCGATTTCTTCTATAACGGGTAGCGGTGCTCTTCTTAAGAAAACCTACGTTCCAAAGTATATTTTCACCCTGGCTCGTATTACAAGCGGTCTTGTGGACCTCGTTTTCTCGTTTGGCGCGTTACTTATCGTTATGATTGCAACAAAAGCTCCGTTCACATGGCACGCTTTGCTGTTCCCGTTTGTTATTTTACAGCTTTACGTCTTTTGTGTTGGTCTTGGTCTGTTTTTGGCACAGGCGAACGTGTTTTTCAGAGACGTTCAATATATCTACAACGCGTTTACAACCGCTTGGATGTATTTAACTCCCTTGTTCTACGATTTAGAGATGCTCCCCGATAAGCTACAATGGCTTGTTAAGCACCTAAATCCTATGTATTTCTATATCGGTCAGTTCCGTGATCTCGTTTGGGCGGGTAGGTTGCCCGGTCCGATTATCGTTCTTGCGGGGTGCTGTGCTTCGGTTATAATGCTTATTATTGGTGTCCTAACCTTTATGCGCTCCAAAGACCGTTTCATTTTGTATATTTAATTTCAAATAAAAAATCGAGAACAATTTGTTCTCGATTTTTTTATTTATCTGTTTTCGTACATTCTTTCGTAGTAATCGCGGTATTCGCCCGAAATAATGGTTTCCCACCATTTACGGTTATTTAAATACCATTGGATAGTCTTTTGAATGCCGTCCTCAAACTTTGTTTCGGGCAACCAACCAAGCTCGTTGTGAATCTTGGTAGGATCAATCGCGTAGCGCATATCGTGGCCCTTGCGGTCGGTTACGAAGGTAATCAATCTTTCGGGCTTATCAAGCGCCTTGCAGATTATCTTAACGATATCGATATTCTTCATTTCGTTATGACCACCAATGTTATAAACTTCGCCAACGCGACCGTTATGGATAATTAGGTCAATCGCTTTGCAATGGTCCTCAACGTAAAGCCAATCGCGAACATTAAGTCCTTCGCCATAAACGGGAAGAGGTTTATCGTTTAGCGCGTTTGCTATCATCAAAGGAATTAGCTTTTCGGGGAAATGGTAAGGACCGTAGAAGTCGGAGG
>JAZRTL010000043.1:0-8526 GCA_045652025.1 Eubacteriales bacterium | reverse complement strand
ATATTCTCGATCCCGACAATCCCGATCCGGACGAGCCCGCCCCCGATGAACCCGACCCCGAGCAACCTGACCCCGAACAACCCGATCCCGCGCTAACCTTTGTTTTGTCTAACGATGGCACTTATTACATTGTTTACGATTGTGATGATAATGCAGAATCGGTAAAGATTCCCGCAACCTATAACGGCTTGCCCGTAAAGGAAATTGCAGAAAAGGCGTTCGCTAACTGTTCATATCTAACCGACGTTGTAATTCCCAACGGTGTAACTAAAATCGGTATGGCGGCGTTTGGCGCTTCTGGTCTTACAAGCGTTCATATCCCCGCATCCGTAACCTATATGGGAAGTAATCCCTTTTCCGCTTGTATCAATTTGGCAACTATCACCGTCGATAGCGCAAACCCCGTTTATCATAGCGCGGGCAACTGCCTTATCGAAACAAATAGAAAATACCTCGTTTGCGGTTCTAAATCGAGTGTAATTCCCACCGACGGCAGCGTTGCGATAATCGGCGATTCCGCTTTCTCCGGTATTTCGATAACCAACCTCGTAATCCCCTCAAGCGTTACAAGAATCGAGCAATACGCCTTCTTCGGTACTTCAACTCTTAAGAGCGTAACTCTTTCCGAGGGTCTATTAAGAATCGATAATAACGCCTTCTATTGCTGTGGCGGACTTACCTCAATAACCATTCCCAAATCCGTAACCACTATCTTTAACGAAGCGTTTGCGATTTGCTCTAACCTAAAGAATATCTATTGTAACGTTTCTAAAAAGCCGTTCGGCTGGGTTAGCGGTTGGAACTCCGGCTGTAATGCAACGATCCATTGGTTAGAGGACGAAAACCAAAAGGAAGACGAAAAGGTTGAAGAACCTATTTTGTTGGGCGATATAAACGGAAACAACGAAATAGATTCTATGGACTACGTTATCGTTAAGAGAGCGTATTTCGAAACCTTTAAGCTAACAGACGCTCAAATTAAGCTTGCCGACGTTAATAAATCCGGCGAGGTAGATTCGCTCGATTACGTTTTAATTAAACGCCATTACTTCGGCACCTTTAAAATCCAATAAATACGTTTAAAATTCTATAAAGAAATATACCTTCAACAACAAAAAGAGAAGATTTGTTTATCACAAGTCTTCTCTTTGTTTTTGTATTGCATTTAAAGAAAATTTGATATATAATCTTTGTGAAAGAACAGTTTTTTATTTAAAGAGGTCTTTTATGAAATGCAGTTTTAGAAAAATGTCAACAAAAGGAACCTTCAACCCCGTTTGGCCCTACGGCACGGATTTATACGGAAGGTTTATATATCTCGAATCGGGCAACGAGCAATTCTTGCTCGGTGCGTTCGATTTTAACGGTACCTTTCCTCACGAGGCAGACCGTTGGCGTAGGGAGATGTCCGTGCTGACGGGAATTCCCGAAAAATCTATTTGGTACCACGAGCTACAAATTCACGCCGCGCCTTATAACGAAGAGGTTGCGGGCGAATATATGGATAAATTAATCGCTATTTCCGCTACAACGGTTAACGAAATGATAAAAAGTGCCGAGGAATGCGAATGCTTTGTTGCCGAATGCGATATGGGCACCGATTATTCCTTCAACCGCGAGCAATATATCGAGGGCCTTGGCGGCGTTACCGTTTGGCGCGGAATTAAGTTCGATAAAGACGGAAAGCCCTTTACTCAAGATCCGTCTATAATGCTTTTGCGCGGATATAAGCCCTCGCTTCCCGTGCTGAATTCTCCCGTTTATTTCGATAATACCGTCGATCCTATGGCGTATTTGTTTATGTTCAAAAACAAAAAGGGCGAAACTCTCGGAACGGTTTCTCGCTTCGCCGCCCACCCCGACGTTGCGGTTTTGTTCGAGCATAGCGAAAATCCCGATCGACGTAAGGAATACCATTACGATTACGATTGGACGGGTTATTTAAGCGATAATATGGAAGCCGAGTTTGGCGGTGTTGGTATGTATATCAACGGTCCCTGCGCCGACCTTGCGGTTAAAAAGGATTGTGTAAATAAAGGCACCTACGAGGCAAGCGCGAACGAATGTAAGCGTATCGCTTCTCTTATCGGTGCCCGTATTAGCGAATGCTTTAAAAAGAACGCGCGTAAGCTCGATTTAAACGGGGATTTTAAAACCGAAACCTTCGAAATTAAGCTACCTATGAACGAGGATATCCCCAATACTCACGAAGAGGTTCTTAAGCTTTACGATAACTATAAAAATATCGAAGCCGAATTTCTAACCGCAATAAAGGAAAACCGCTCTCCCGCCGAAATAAAGAAGCTTGTCGATGCCGCTTGGCGTTGCGAGCATATCCCCTATATTTTAAGGAACGGGGAATATAAGTTCACAAAAGAGGAATATGCAACCCATCTTGCCGAGGTTACCGTTTCGGTGCTAAAGCTTGGGGAATATCTCTTCGTCGGCGTACCGGGCGAAAGTCTTGTTGATATGACAACCTGGCTTCGCTCGAGGTTTACGGGTACAAAAACAATTCCTGTTGATCAGGTTAACGGCTATTATAACTATATGGCAACACCTCGCTCGCTAACCCTTGGCGGCTATACCTATTGGGCAAGCTGGGTTTCAAGAGATAGCATCCCCGTACTAAAAAAAGAGCTTTCGACCTTAATCGATGATTTTATTTCCTGAAATTTGTAAATAATTATTGCAAAACCGTTTTGAATGTGTTAAGATACTATTGAGAATAATTACTATTAGGAGTTAAACTATGTCTAATATCGATACTAAAGCACTTTACAACATCGGCTACGGCTTGTACGTTATCACAACTAACGACGGCAAAAAGCATAACGGTATGATTTGTAATACCGTCGTTCAACAAACAAGCACCCCTTGCCTTGTTTCCGTAACAATTAATAAGGCGAACTACACCTGCGAAATAATTCAAAAAACGGGTAAGCTTAACGTTAACTGTCTTTCGGTAAAGGCGCCCTTTTCGGTTTTCGAGAAATATGGTTTTGTCAGCGGTAGGGAAGTAGATAAATTTGCGGATACCGCTTATAAAACAACCGAAAACGGCTTGGTAGTGCTCGATAAATATATAAATGCATATATGTCGCTTTCGGTTCAACAAAGCATCGATTTGGGAACACATATAATGTTTATTTGTGCCCTTACCGAATCCGCCGTTGTCGATACTGCCGAAACGATGACCTATACCTACTACCAAAAAAACGTAAAGCCCAAGCCCCAACCCAAGCAATCGCTTGGCTATATGTGCAAAATCTGCGGCTACGTTTACGATGGTGAAACACTCCCCGAGGATTTCATTTGTCCCGTATGTAAACACCCCGCAAGCGATTTCGAACCCGTAGAATAACCAAAAAGGAAGAATATTATGGAAAAAATTATTGCAACAGTAACCGAAACGGTTACCGAAAATAATACT
Source organism: Eubacteriales bacterium (assembly GCA_045652025.1). Lineage (GTDB taxonomy): Bacteria > Bacillota > Clostridia > Oscillospirales > CAG-382 > Coliplasma. The sequence goes on along the minus strand of JAZRTL010000043.1, from coordinate 5,093 downwards.
GCGCTTTCGGTCGGAAGCGGTAGCTTAAAGGTCTATGCGACCCCTGCAATGCTCGCGCTTATGGAAAAGGCGGCTTGCGAAGCTATTAAAGAGCTTTTGGGCGATGGCGAAACAACGGTTGGCACAAATCTTAACGTTAACCACGTTGCCGCAACCCCCGTCGGTATGCAGGTAACTGCAACCGCAGAGCTTGTTTCAAGGGATGGACGTGAATTTACTTTCAAGCTCACAGCAAGCGACGAAAAGGGGCTTATCGGCGAGGGTACACATAAGCGCTTTTGCGTTTTGTCCGACCGCTTTACCGAAAAAACCTATTCCAAGCTAAACTAAAAAAACTGCACCTTACTTTAAAGGTGCAGTTTTTTATATCGGCTTTAAAATATCGTCTTTAAAATATCGCAAAAATTTCTTTTTTCTTCCTCGGTTTTTGGGTTGTCGCTTCCGTTTAATACGTCGTAAAACGAGGAATATGCGAATATACAAACCCCGCTCGCGTTATCACAAGAATATATCGAATTTAGCGACCTCGCAAGAATATCCTTGTTGTCCCGCCATTCGAATTTGCCCGATTCTCCCGCGTATTTGTCCTCTATCCCGTCTGTCCCGAGCGCGCATTTTGCCGCCGAAAGCCCAATATATAATTTAACGCTTTCGCTCTTAACCGCGCTCGACCAATCCGAAAGAATTTGCTCGAACGGACACGCCTTGTTGTTAAACCCAAAATAAAGCTGGGGCATAATATAATCAACGAATCCCTCGCTGCTAAGCCAATTATAAATATCGACGTACCAACCGTTTTCAAGCGAATAAATGTTGCCCGCGGGCGAAATACCAAAGCTTTTGTTAAACTCCTTGCAAACGCTGTAAAGCGCCTTTACCGTGCGGTTAACGTTGCTTCTCCTAAAATCGCCAAGGTCGCTAAAACCGCTTTTAAGAAACTCCGCTTCGTCATCAAATTCAAATTCGGTAGGATAGAAATAATCGTCTAAATGTATCCCGTCAAAATCATAACGCGTAAGTATCTCTTTAGCGCCCGAAGCAATTAAATCCGTCGCTTCGGTATAGGATGGGTCAAGATATAAAATGCCGTTTGGCGCAATTTCAACCCTTTTCCCAATCCCCTCGTTAAGCCAATTAACTAAAACACCCTCGCCGTAATTAATAAGCTCCTCTTTTTTGCAAAGCCGAAAAGGGTTTATCCAAGCGTGTACCGAAATATTTTCGCGCTTTAGTATAGAAATAAAAATTTCTATCGCGTCGTAATCAATGCTTCCGCCGTAAACCCCCGCAATATATTTGGAATTGGGGTAAATTTCGCTTTCGTACATACTGTCGCCGTTCGGGCGAAGCTGTAAAAATACCGTGTTAAAGCCGTCGCGCTTAAGGTTTTTCGCAATTAATTCAACCTTTTCGGTGTAATCTGCCCTTTCGCGCATCTTCCCGCCGCTTCTAAAAATCGGGTGCATATCAAATTGTGAAATCCAAATTCCCTTCATAAACCCGTCCTCGCTCGTGTTGACTTCGCTTTCCTCTAACGTTATCCTCGAAACAAGGTATAACGCTTGTCCTGCTTCGCTTTCTTGCTCTGTAATTGCATAAGCGGAGCAACCGCTTAGTATTATACAACAAATAATACTAAGCGTCATTATTTTCTTCTTCATTTTTTCTTCACCCGTACAAGTCTATTAAAGTAATAAAATAAAAATGCAAGGTTGAAAAAATTTTTAAGCTGTGGTATCATTCAATCGAGATATAAAAAATGGTTGGTGCAATAGTGGAAATAAGCAATAATGCAAGGTATGTTATCTCACAACTAAATAAAAACGGCTACCAAGCGTTTATAGTAGGCGGTTGTGTAAGAGATCACCTAATGGGTAGGGAAGCGACCGATTACGATATAACCACCTCGGCTCTGCCCGAGCAGGTAAAGCAAGTTTTTTCTTGCCATACCGTTATCGAAACCGGTATAAAGCATGGCACCGTTACGGTTTTGCTTGGTGGCGAGCCGTTCGAGATAACGACCTACCGTACCGAGCTTGGTTATAGCGACCTGCGCCACCCCGATACCGTGGTTTTCCTTTCTAATATCAACGGCGACCTTTCAAGGCGTGATTTTACAATGAACGCCGTTGCATATAACGATACCGATGGGTTTATCGACCTTTTCGGCGGGATAGAGGATATAAAAAATAAAACCATACGTGCCGTAGGCGAACCAAGCGTTAGGTTTTCGGAGGATGCTCTCCGTATCTTGCGCGCTCTGCGCTTTGCTTCAACGCTCGGCTTTAAAATGGAAAAAAATACCGCGAATTCCGTTTTTCTCCTTGCCGAAAGTGTTAATCGCGTTTCGCCCGAGCGTATCTATTCCGAGCTAAAAAAGCTCCTCTGCGGCTTTAATGCCCATAACGTCGTTACCGAATATAAAGAGGCATTGGAGAAAATCCTTAAAATCGAAATAAATGTCGAAAAAGAAAAGCTAAAAGCGTTGCCCAACGATTTTGCAATGCGCTTTAGCTATCTTTGCGGTGAAAATGTTACCGAAACACTTTGCTTTTTACGCGCCGATAACCGAACTAAACAGCTTTGTGATCTTTTAAAAAATTCAACCCCCGTTCCAAACGATGAATTGCTATTAAAGCGTTATGTCCGCGAGCTTGGTAGGGAAGATGCCGAATACGTCGGCAACTACCGCAGAGCGCTCTATTCAGAGGATAAATCGAACAATTTAAAAGAGCTTCTTTCTTCTAATACCTGCCTATCTATAAGCGAGCTTGATATAAACGGCAACGATGTTCTGGCGCTTGGCGTGCCCCCGCGTGAAGTGGGAACTTTGCTTTCTGCCTTGCTCGAGCTTGTTGTAGCAGAGGAGCTTAATAACACAAAAACCGACCTGATTAATAAAGTAAAAGAATTGCAATTTTAGTAAAGAGGTAAATATGAAAGACAGTAACAAGAAGGATAATGAACCGCTATTTTTGCCTATTTATATGAGTATTGGTATTTCTGTTGGTGTTGCAATCGGCGCGGCAACAGGTAATATTCCAATATGTATGTGTATCGGCTTGGCGGTCGGCGTGTGTATCGGCGCCGCAATCGATGCAAAAAACGCCAAAAATAATGATAGCGAAAGTAACTCCAACGACGAAGAAACCGATGAATAAATAAAAAGAACCATCAGCGATGGTTCTTTTATTTGCGAAAGAGCAGTAAAAAGGTGTGTAGATGTAGGTAAGAACAGTAAAAAGGTGTGTAAGTCGGTGCGATAAACCACAAATTAGATGATTATTTCGATACATACCACGCTTGTTTATTATATTCATCCCATTCTATGCTTACATTTTTAAAGTTAAAGCAAACTGTAAAAAATGGATCTTTTGAGGATGCATCAATAAAATAGGTATTTGGCTCTATTTCACCTAAAACAAATATTGTTAGACCGTTTTTCAATTGTTCTAAAAAACGATCACGTGCATACTCGTCGGTTAAAATAATCTGTGGTTCGGTAGGATGAAACTCGCCGTGTTCGTCTTGTTCCCAGGCCACCCTTGGTTCATAGGACAACAAATTAAACTCTTCAAAGGTAATGTAGGCAAGGTTGATTTCCATATCGGTTACATGTTGGTTTTGCTCTGCGTCTTTATGAATATTTAAGTGAATTGCCTTAACTCTTAAGCATTTGTTGTCAAAGATCTCAAGTGCAAATTCTGCATCATGAAATTCGAAATCAGAGAGTTTATTAACAGAAATGTATTTCATACAATCGCACGACTTTGTCAAATTTAATGTTGTTGAAATTATTATACCATAATTTTGTAAATAAATCAAGGCGAAGCCTTGTATATCATCAATTCCGAAGGAATTGTATATCATCAACACGGAGTGTTGTATATCATCAAGCCGCAGGAAAAATACACGCTGGCGCGTGATGAGATTCAGCCCCAAAGGGGCTGATGATATGCACCGCACTTTGTGCGGCGATGATATGCCAAGCCTGCGGCTTGGATAAAAAAAGAACGAACTTTTGGTAGACAAAAGTTCGTTCTTTTTTGGAGCTGATGGAGGGATTTGAACCCTCGGCCTATTGATTACGAATCAATTGCGCTACCCCTGCGCCACATCAGCATAGCACCCACATCTGCAGGCGCAAGTGGAATTATATCATTAAATTGAATAAAAGTCAATACTTTTTAAACCCTACCAACTTGACGATTAACAAAAATACTGTTATACTGTTCTTAAATTAAAAATAAGGAGCGATATTATGGCAAAAACAACTAAAGATATTATTTCTTTAATTAAAGAAAACGGCATCAAGATGATCGACTTTAAAATGGTCGATATTAACGGGCAATACCGCCACGTTAGCATCCCTGCCGAAACCTTTTCCGAGGATACTCTAAAAAGCGGTATCGGCTTCGATGCCTCTAACTATGGCTATGCGGTTGTAGAAAAGAGCGATATGGTCTTTATCCCCGATCCCGATACGGCGGTTATCGATCCTTTCTGCGAAATCCCAACGCTTTCCATGACGGGTAACGCAATGATTATTGCCCAACCCGAAAACCGTCCTCTTGCTCAATATCCCCGTAATATAATCCGCGCCGCAGTTGAATATATGAAGCAAAGCGGCGTTGCTGATACGATGAAGATACTTCCCGAGTTCGAATTTTATCTGTTCGATGACGTTACTTGGGGCGTTCAAGGTAACTATATCGGTGCTTCTGTCGATGCAAAGCAATCCTATTGGAATAGCGATACCGAGGGTAAGGGCGTTGTAGTTCCTAAACAAAAGAACTACCATATCGCAAAGCCGTTCGATACCTCTTACGATTGCCGTAGCGAGATGTGCTTGCTAATGCAGGAAATGGGTATCGATATTAACTACCATCACCCCGAGGTTGCCGCTTCAGGTCAGTTCGAAATCGAACCCCAGCTTGGTGAGGTTGTTCATATGGCGGATGCAACGATGATGATTAAATACATCATCCGCAATACCGCTCTTAAATATGGGAAAACCGCTACCTTTATGCCTAAGCCCATTTATGGCGAAGCGGGAAGTGGTATGCACGTTCATATGCTTTTGTTCAAGGATG
>JAZRTL010000042.1:0-1414 GCA_045652025.1 Eubacteriales bacterium | reverse complement strand
ATTGCACATTCCAAAACGTAAGGAAGCTCCATAATTACGCTTTCGATTTCGAACGGGCCGATACGATAGCCGGAGGATTTAATTACGTCATCGTTTCTACCAACGTACCAAAGATAGCCATCCTCGTCCATAGTTGCTTGGTCGCCGGTATGGTAATAACCGTCGTGCCAAACCTCGTTCGTCTTTTCCTCGTCGAGATAATAGCCGATAAACAAGCCGCAGGGCGCGCCGTCTTTTGTACGGATACAAATTTCGCCAACGTCGCCGGTTTTACATTCGTTGCCTTCGGAATCCAAAAGAACAACGTCATAAAGCGGGCTGGGCTTACCCATAGATCCGATTTTTTGGTTTGATCCAACGAAGTTTGCAACCGAAAGGGTTGTTTCGGTTTGGCCGAAGCCCTCCATAATCGTTAGCCCCGTTGCTTTTTTAAATTGGTTAAATACCTCGGGGTTAAGTGCTTCGCCCGCGGTGGTCGCATATTCGATAGAGGAAAGGTCGTATTTAGAAAGGTCTTCCTTTATAAAGAAGCGATACATTGTGGGGGGAGCACAGAAGGTTGTGATATTATACTTCGCAAACATAGGAAGAATATCGTCCGAATGGAAGCGGTCGAAATCGTAGGTGAAGATGCCTGCTTCGCAGAGCCATTGACCGTAGAGCTTACCCCAAAGCGCCTTACCCCAGCCGGTATCGGAGATAGTAAAGTGCAAGCCGTTGGGATTTACGTTGTGCCAATGCTTTGCGGTAGGATAATGACCGAGCGCGTATTTATAGGAATGGGTAGCAATACGGGGATAACCCGTTGTACCGGAGGTAAATAGCATAAGCATTGGGTCGTTACCGCAGGGAGTTTCTTCGGTGCGGTAATAGTGGGTGCTGAAGCGTTCCATTTCTACGTTAAAATCGTTCCAGCCGTCTTTTTTACCGCCGACCAAAATCTTTAGCATTTCGGGGAACTCGACAGCTGCCTTTTCCGCCTCGGCGGAAACCTCGCCATCGGCAGTACAAACGATTGCTTTAACCTTTGCGGCCTTATATCTATATGTAAAATCGTGTTCTACAAGCTGGTTGGTCGCAGGGATAGCAATAGCGCCTATCTTATGAAGTGCAAGCATACAGAACCAGAACTGGTAATGACGCTTAAGCACCAGCATAACGGTGTCACCCTTCTTGATACCGAGCGACTCGAAGTAGTTGGCGGTTTTGGCAGAATACTTCTTCATGTCGCTGAAGGTGAAGCGGCGGTCGGTCTTATCGTTTGCCACCCACATCATCGCAAGCTTGTCCGGCGTCTTCTGGGCAATCGCGTCAACACAGTCAAAGGCGAAGTTGAATTTGTCGGCATTTTTAAACTTGATACCGTTGAAAACACCGTTCTCGTCGTAGTAAGACTCGATGAAATTATCGGCCA
>JAZRTL010000041.1:0-5886 GCA_045652025.1 Eubacteriales bacterium | reverse complement strand
AGCCATTACGGGAAGCAAGGACGTTATTACCGTAACCAAGGATTGCATTGACGCGATAACGAAAACGAAAAGGTTATAAAGCGCCGACCCGACCGCACCCGCAAGCGCCAAAACCGATATATAGGAAACGGCGGCATCTATCGCTTCGCCGCGGTCTAATTTTAGCGAATGCATTACGCAACAAATTATTATAACGCAAGCCACAACGCCAAAGGGCTTTATTACCGATTTTCCGCTATCCTTTATTGAATTTATTACTATTGCGATAAGCTTTTCATATATGTTTATCGATTTATCGCCCGAGAGCTCGTCCGCGGTAAGATGCTCGCTTTTTAGCGTGTCCGCGCCCGAGCTTGAAGCGATTTTTTGGGTTTCGCTATCCGTATAGGCGAGCGTTTTGGTTGTAAAAGCCAAAAGCAAAACAGCAAAAAACACAAAAATTCTTTTCATTAATTTTAGCCCAACATATCCTTTGAAAGTTCTATAAGCTGTTGTATTACGGGCAAGCTTATTATAACGATACCCGCCTTACCCGCAAGCTCAACGCGGCTTGCAAGGGTGTTTTCGCCGCAATCCCTACAAATATCGGCGCTTATTTTAGAGCAAAGCGATATTGCAAGTGCCTTTAGCATTAGCGCAAAATAGGGCTCGGTTCCGCTTTCCGTCGCCGCGGCATTTATAAAGTCCACAAAGGGCAAAAGTCCCTTTATTATATAAATAAGCAGCGTAACGCCCGCTACCGCGACCGCAATAGCCGACATCTCGGGCGAGAATCTTCTTAGCACCGAAATTATTATCGCCGCGGCAACCGCCACCGCGCAAGCTATAAAAGGATTCACAAGCCGAAAACGCTTTTTAGCGTTGAAAACAGGTTGCTTATTTCGTTAATTAAAAGCAGCATTGCTATAACGACACCCGCAACCGTAACGAAGGCGGCTTGCTCGTCCCGCCCGTTTTTTTGAAGTATTTGGCAGGCAACGCTTACGATAAGACCTATACCCGCTATTTTCAGAACCAAAGAAACTCCCATTTTTTGCCTTTCTAAATTAAGATTATCGCAAGGAGCGACCCGCACAAAACCGAAACCGATTTTATACTTTTTTGCCTTGGCGGCAGGGTTTGCAGAAGCGTTACGCGCTCGTCCTTTAAAAAGCTTATACAAGCTTTTATCCGCTCGGTTTGGTCGGCATAGGCAAGCAAGCCGAGCGTTTTCCCAAAATAGCCAAGCTCGCGCGCGACCTCCGCCGAAATAGGCAAAAGCTTTAGCGCGCTTTCCCAACCTCCCTCAACTCCGCCGCGACAGGAGCGAATTAAGCCAAGAAAGCCAACGCTTTCCAAATATTTGTTTTTGTAATTACAAAAAATCAAATAAAGCGGCATACGCTCGGCTTCGACCCTTCGGCTTACAAAGGACAAAAGGTCGATAATCGATTCAAGCGCAATTAACCGCTCCTTTTCCCGCTCGCAAATTGCAAGCCCGCAAAAATAAAAGCCGAATACAAGCAATCCCGCGCCAAGCCAATTCATAGAAAATCCTCGGTTTTTGCAATTTTACAACTATATCCGCTATCGTACCCAAGCAAAACGCTAATTGGGAACAGACCCGATTCCAAAAGCAATTTCATTCGTCCCCTTCTTTTTAAATCGGCGGGAGAGATACAATGGGCGGATGCGATAAGGTTTACCCCCGTATTTTGTGCTTCGAGCAGAGGTTCGGTTTCGTTGGGGCTTATTTCATCGCAAACGATAATTTGAGGGGACATTGAGCGGGTTAAAAGCGTTATTGCCTCCGACTTTGGCAAGCCCGAAATTATATCCAAAAGCCCGTAACCGCTTATTCCGCTTGCAAGCTCGGCTCTTTCGTCCGCAACGCCAACCCGAACGCAATCCCCCGTCGCACCTATCGAAAGCAGATACGCCACAGAGCGCAAAAAGGTTGTTTTCCCAAGCGCAGGAGGCGAGCAAACGAGCGCGCCCGAAAGACCGCCGAATTTAAATTCGGTTATTAACGGCATCGCAACGTTCGGCAAAAAGCGGTGAAGACGAAGGTTAATTGAATAAATCTCCGAAAAGCCGTTGCCGTTTGACCTACCGCAAACGCCCGCCCTACCGCCGTTCGCAAGCGGAATAAAGCCCTTTTCTATAAATTTATCGCAGGTATAGAGCGAGCCGTCGGTTAGCTTTAAAACACATTCGGTTATTTCCGATTCTGTTGGAGTAAGCGCGCGTTCGGGCTTGCAAAGCGTTCCGTTTTGGTCGAACACAAGATTTTTGTTCCCGACCGTTACCGAAATCGGCGCGTTTTTGCGAAGCCGAATTTCGTTTATATTCTCAAAAACACCGTCCGGAAGCCGTTGCACCGCAAGCGAAATTCTTATCGGAAGATACCTAAACAAGCTTTTTGCCGAGCTATTTAACATTTACACCTCTAAGCCGAAAATATAACGATTTAAACCGCTCGAACGCGAAAAGAGTTATTAACGCGCTGAACACACCCAAATAGACCGAGCTACCCGCAACGCATTGTGCCGCCGCCGAAGAAAGCGGAAGCTTTGAAAGCACTAACAACGCCGCTCCCCCACCCAAGACGGCACAAGCAAGCGGAAGAATAACATCTGTATATACCCTCGGCTTAACCCCCGTAACCTTAAATAATCGGTAGCGACAGAGCGCGTAGGTAAAGGTATTTGAAATCACAAGCAAAATCAAATATCCCTTTTCACCCGTTTTTGAAACGAAGGTAAGGATTAAAATAACGCGCAACACAGAATTATAAACCGAAAATTTTAGCGTTTGAACCTGTTCGCCGATTGCCTTTAAAAGCCCGTCGCAAACCGTTTCGACATACATAAACGGTGTTACGACGGATAGGATTTTTATTGCATTTGCCGTGTTTTCGTTGGGATAAAAGGTTTCGCCCACTTGGTAATTCAAAAAGAAAAACAACCCGCCCACCGCAACAGAAATTACCGAAACGAAGGACATAAGCGAGGATATTCTTGCGTTTAGCGGTCGGCGGTCGGAAAGCATATTCAAACGGCTTATTTCGGGTGTGAAAACCGAAACCAAGCTCCCCAAAAACGCGAACGGGAAAAACAATATAGGCACTACCATACCCCTTATCATCCCGAATTGAGAAAGCGCATAGCTTCTATCGCCCGAATAGCTTTCGAAAACGTAAGGGATCAAAAGCGTTTCTGCGGTATGTAGGATGCTCGTCAAATAAACCGAAAGCGATATTGGCAGGGTTACGCTTATTAAAGAGCGCATACTGTCCCGCTTTGATTCGGTCGGGGTGAACGGCTCTTTAGTTTTTAGCGATGGAACGAGCTTAAAAAGATAAAGATAGATAAAGGAGCATATTTCCGAAACCGTAACGCCCATAACTATACCCGTACAAAGCGCGCCGATATCGTTCGTATTTGCAAGAAAAACGTTTAGAAACAAGGCAATGACGCCGATTTTTATAATTTGCTCCAGCAACGAGGCAGAGGCGGTTACGGTTACCTTTAAACGCGCGATAAACCAACCCTTTAGGCAAGCGGCAAGCGCCATAAAGGGCATACTTAGCGCAAGTATTCTTAGCGGTGTTGCACATCTTAAATCTCCAAGAAAGCTTTTTGCAACGAAGTTAGAGGCAAAAAGCATTACCAAGGTTGCGATTATACTTATAACCGAGGAGGCGACGAAGGAATTATTAAAAAGCTGCTTTGAATCCGAGCGGGAGCGCAAATCCTTTTCGGCAACAAGGCGCGAAACCGAAACGGTAAAGCCCGCCGTTGCAAAGGTGGAAAACATTGTATAAACGCTCATAATCAGCTGGTAAAGACCCATCCCCTCGCTACCGATGCGGGTTGCAAGGAAAAGCCGAAGGAACACGCCGAGCAATTTATTTACAAGCGAAAGCGCCGTCATCCACGCCGCGCCCTTTATTAGAATTTGCGCCTTTGTTTTAATTTCGCTCACCGCCTTTTTGTTTTATCTTATGCCCCGATAAATAAAAAAAGAACCCTTTTTTAAGGGTTCGTAATGCAAAGCTGTTTGGTTTTGGTTGATATTTTATGCGATCACCCCATAAAAAAAGAAATGCGCTTCCGCGCATTTCTTTTTTATTTTAGAAAGGAAACTTATATAGACAATTAAGTTAAATTCATTCTTCGGATTTAACAACGAACTTATAACCAACGCTATGGATGGTTTTAAGAGTCCATTGCTCTGACGCGCCCTCGAGCTTTTCGCGGAGGCGTTTAATATGAACGTCAACCGTGCGGCTTTCGCCCGCATAGTCGAAGCCCCAAACCTTATCCAACAACTGATTTCGTGTGAAAACACGGTTATAGTTGGAAGCGAGGAAATAGATAAGCTCTAATTCCTTGGGAGGAAGGTCAACCACCTTACCGCAAACGCGAAGCTCGTATTTTTGGAGAGAGATTTCAAGATTATCGAACTTAATAAGCTCGCCATCTGCCGTATCCTGCTTCGCATAGCGGCGAAGAACCGCCTTTATACGAGCGAATACCTCCTTCATATCGAGCGGCTTTACGATATAATCGTCGGCTCCAAGCTCCAAGCCGAGAACTTTATCGATCGTTTCGCCCTTTGCGGTAATCATTATTATAGGTTTAGAGGATTGCTCGCGTATTTCGCGGCAAATCTGCCAACCGTCTTTTTTAGGAAGCATTATATCAAGCAGAACCAGATCGGGTTCATACTTTCTGAATACCGTCATACCCTCGACACCATCGTTAGCAACGCGAACCTCGTAGCCCTCTTTTTCGAGATACATACGGAAGAGATCGCATATATTTTGGTCGTCGTCTATGACAAGAATCTTCGTTGCCATCTGCAATCACCTTTTTAGTAACATCTATATTTTGAACGCAAATTCATCTTGTGTGGTAATAATAGCAGATTTTTCAACGGTTGTCAAGACCTTTTTTGTTTTAATTATTAACTTTTGTTAAACTTTAGGTTATAAAATTTATGACACAAAATTATATATTGCATATTTCGCGGAAATGTACTATACTATATTTTAGTTATTTTTGGTTTTTAAGGAGTTATTATATAATGAAGCTTGGTATTGTTGGATTGCCCAACGTTGGCAAGAGTACACTTTTTAACGCGCTCACCAAGGCGGGCGCAGAAAGCGCGAACTACGCCTTTTGTACTATCGACCCTAACGTTGGTATAGTTCCCGTTCCCGATGAACGACTTGATAAGCTTGCCGAAATTTACAACCCCAAGAAGCTTACCCGCGCAACCGTTGAATTCGTTGACATTGCGGGTCTTGTTAAGGGTGCTTCGCAGGGCGAGGGTCTTGGAAACAAATTCCTTTCGCACATACGCGAGGTTGACGCTATTGTTCACGTTGTTCGTTGCTTCGGCGGCAGCAAGATTATTCACGTTGAGGATTCGGTTGACCCCGTTCGCGACGTTGAAACGATTAACACCGAGCTTATTCTTTCGGATATAGAAATGCTCGAGCGCCAAATAGACAAGCTTATTAAGCAAGGCAAGGGCGACAAAAGCGCACTTGTTGATGCAGAAATTCTTAAAAAGGTTTGCGCCGAGCTTACAAAGGGCATTTCGGCAAGAAACGTTCCGCTTACCGAGGCAGAGGCAGAGGTTTTAAGAGCCGTTCCCTTGCTTTCCGCAAAGCCGATAATTTATTGCGCGAACGTTGCCGAGGAGGATTTGGCAAGCCCGCCCGAGGAAAACCCCTATTTTTGCAAGCTTAAGGAGCATATCCAAGGCGAAGACGCGGAGATTATTGCCGTTTGTGCCGAAACAGAGGCGGCGCTCGGCGACCTTGACGAAGAGGAGCAGCAAGCTTATCTTAGCGACCTTGGCGTTACCGAAACAGGTCTTGACAAGCTTATTAAA
>JAZRTL010000040.1:0-5277 GCA_045652025.1 Eubacteriales bacterium | reverse complement strand
AGCACTTCAGATTGGCATTTGGTAACCGTATCGTTAAGCAGCTACGCGATTTCGTTCCCGTTTACGTTGCTTGCGGCGGTACCGAAATCGACGGTATCGACTATGTTTTGGCGAACAAGATTTTAAGAAAGTTCGAAAGCTTGAACCTTGCGTTCATCCGTGATGAAATCGAGGGCTTGGTATCCTACTTAAGCGAATTGTTCGGTCAGGAAAATATGGGCGAATCCAAAGCATATCTATCCAGACTACAGAAGCTATTCTAATTTTAACGGCATAGGAGAGATAAAATGAATTTAGATTTTGAATTACTATATGACGTATATACAAAGGACTTTATCTCTCTTGTTCAAAGCGAGGAGTTTTATACCGAGTTTATGAATAAAGCAAGGAGCGGTAGCTCCGAGGTGTCGTATATGCACCGCTTTATCGATAAACAAATCGACTTGGCTTGGATTCAAGCTATCGAGGAAGCAATTATCCCTCTCGATAATATAATAAGAAACCCTCGCCGCTTTATCGTACAGGAAGAAGAGATAGTTAATATCGAGCTTGCGCGAAAGATTTCTCCCGAATCGATAAGGCATTTGGCTCAGCATACGAATATGATAGCCAAGGTCGAAGAGGATACGGTTACACCTAACAGAATTTTGAACATCTTCAAGGAAGAAAGCTTCGAAACCTACGAAAACCGTTTTATCTATACCTTGCTTATCAATTTACAGTATTTTATAAGTAAACGACTTAAGGCAATCGAGGAATGTATAGACGGTAACAACGTTACGTCTATTCTGTTCAAGGATAATTTTAGCATCGGCAAGGAAAACGTTAAATGTACCTTCGAGATGACTATCGATTCTCCCGGCTTTAAGATGGACGGCGACCTTTTGGACGTTGACCCCGAAAAGCTCAGCAAATTCCAAAGAATCGAAAGAATTAAGAAAATCCTTTTCGATTTCCAAAATTCACCTCTGATTAAAACGCTTGCGGGCTGTACCTTGGTTCGTCCCCCAATAATGAGAACCAACGTTTTGCAAAAGAACCCCGATTTTAAAAAGGCGAAGGCGCTTTGGGACTTTATCGAAACCTATAGGGAAACCGGCTTTAACGTAGAGGTTACCGAAACTAACGAAATTCCTTGCGAGGAATATCTTTCCGACCTTTATACCACAATGCTACTTAACTATTCGCTCCTTAAGCACCATATCGGTAGCGAGGGCGAATATGAAGCTCAAAAGAGAAGAAAGATTATCACCCCGAAGATTATCGAGCGTACCTTCCTTGATGTGCTTGATGACCTTACCTTCGATATCGACGTTATCCAAAGAATATTTAACGAACAGGTCGTTAAATCTACAAAGAAGCGTCAAAAGCAGGAAAAGGAAATCCTTGCGGTTATCGACCGCGCGCTAAAGATAGAGCAAAAGCGCAAAGAGGATATCGAGCTTGCTCGCCTTGCGGTCTTGGAGCAGGAAAAGGCAGAAAAACAGCGTATCAAGGACGAGCAAAGGAAGAAGCGCGAGGAAGAAAAACAAGCGTTGCTTCTTCAAAAGCAGGAGCAACAGCGGCTTAGAGAAGAGGCGAAAAAGCAGCTCGAGGCAGAAAAGCTTGCTAAAAAGCAGGCACGTATCGAGGCAAAGCGCCTAAAGGAAGAAGAGCAAAAGCGTCTTGCCGAAGCAAAGCAAAAGGAAAAGCTTGCGCTTAAGAAGGCGCAAGAAAAGCAAAAGGCACTCGAGCAAAAGCTAAAAGAGCAGGAAAAGAAGCGCAAGGAGCGCGAGCGACTAAAGCTTCAAAAGCAAGCTCTTGAGGAAAAGGAACGTCAACGTAAGGCGAAGGAGCAACAAAAGCTCAAGGAGCAAAAAGCTAAAGAATTGGCGGCTCAAAAGGAAGCCGAGCGCAAGGCGAAGGAGCAACAAAAGCTCAAGGAGCAAAAAGCTAAAGAATTGGCGGCTCAAAAGGAAGCCGAGCGTAAGGCGAAGGAGCAACAAAAGCTCAAAGAGCAAAAAGCCAAGGAATTGGCGGCACAAAAGGAAGCCGAGCGCAAGGCGAAGGAGCAACAAAAGCTCAAGGCACAAAAAGCTAAGGAATTGGCGGCACAAAAGGAAGCCGAGCGCAAGGCAAAGGAGCGCGAGCGACTTAAGGCGAAAAGGGCAAAGGAAGCCGCTTTGCTTAAAGAGAAAGAAGCAAAGATAAAAGCCAGAGAAAAGGCAAAGATAGAAGCGCTTAGAGCAAAAAGTAAGAAAAAATAACCATAGAAGGAGGTAGCAATTATGAAGAAAATGCCGATTTGGAAGCCGATTTGGAAAAATGCGGTTTTAATCACGGCGGCGTTTGTTGTTATCATAGCTGCTACGTTCTCGTGGTTCTATACGGGGCGCACGGCAACGGGCGAGGGCTATGCCCTTGACGTTGGCGAGGCGCGCTACGTTCAAATCTCCGGCGACGGCGGTAATAAATGGGGCGAAAGCTTAGAGCTTGAGGTTGGCTTTAACGATAAGTTTAAAGAAATTTCGGGCGATGGCGTTAACTTCTTTGCTCCCGTTTACGATTTTATAGAAACCGAAAGCGGCGGCTATACAGTCGAAATCGTTTCCTTTAATTCCGTCAACGGCTCGGATTTTTGTTACGAGCAGGTGCTCGATTTCCGTACCGATTCCGAGCAGCAAATTTACCTTTCTGCCGAAAGCGCGGTTAGCGCGCTTGGCGACGGTAACGGCTTTATTGACGGTGCGATTAGAATTGCATTTTTCGAATTGGACGAAAACGGCAACGAAACTCTAAAATATATCTGGGCGCCCAATTCGGCGGTGGAATATTCCGCAGAAACGAATTCGTTTGTTAGAAACGGTAGCGTTGAACCCTATTATTACTACCAAAAATCCTTAAATCCCGTTGACTTTAACGGGTTGGAGGAATCTACCGAGGATATCGCGGTGATTTCTACCGAATTAACCGATGAAAACGGTTGCGGTTATAACGAAGAAAATTGCTTTATGTGGAGCAACGGAAACACCTTGCCCGCCGAAGCACCTATGCTTTTGGCGCTCGATAAGCTCGGCGAGGATAAGCATTTTCATAATTCATTAAAAATAAGAGTTTGGCTCGAGGGCTACGATAGGGAATGTGTTGGCGCGTTAAGCGGCCAAAGATTTACCCTAAAGCTCGAATTCGATGCGAGAAGGGAGACCGACGATGAATAAAAAGCGAATAATTTTCAGCAGCGTTTGTGTCCTTTTGGTAATCGCGTTAATAAGCGGCACTTGGGCTTGGTTCTATCTTAACGAAGAGGTTGTTGTCGGCTACGGTAACAGTATTTTCTGTGAAGCGGGCGATAGCTTGGAAATTTCCTTGTTAAAGGATGGCTTGCCTACAAGATGGTCGGGTACTATCGATTTTAGCGCAGGAGAGTTTACAACCGTAGATATTACGGGTAACGGGCTTAATATGTACCGCCCTACCGAAATTGACGAAAATCAACAACCTATCAACCTTGCAACTGCAATTTCCTCTCTTGACGATGAATATAGCTACGACTATATCGAAATGGAGGTTGCCTTCCGTTCGGTATCTAAAATGAACGTGTATTTAAGCGAGGAATCCTTTATTAGCCCCGTTGATACAACAAAAACGGGCAACATCTACGGCAATTTTAGCCGCGATTATATTGCGGGCGCGATGCGCGTTGCAATTATCGAGGGCAACGAGATTAAAATGGTTTGGGCTCCCAACTCCGAATATCAGCTTATCCAAAGCGCAAACGGTGCCTTTTCCTTTAAATCAAGTGCCGAAAGCGGCTCTGTTCCCGAATCCGATTACTATTACTATGCAAAGGACGAAAACGACAATTTTGTTAAAACTGCTGTCGATTCCGAAGCTTATGCAAGTAAAAAGTTCGTTGTGGATTCTACGGGTACAACCAAAGGATATACAGGTAACTCCGCCGCAATAGTTTCGCTCGAGCCCGAAGGGGAAGGAACCCACGCTCAAAAGACGGTTAAAATCCGTATATGGTTCGAGGGTACCGACCGCGAAGCGCATCAAGCGTTGGCAGGCGGTAACGTTAACGTAAAATTGAAATTTATCGGAATCGCCAAAGAAACCGACGAAACAAAGCAAGCCGCGGTTAACAGAGTTTCTATTAACCAAGATACCTCTAAAATAAGCGGTCTTGCGGCGGGTATGGTTTTCTCTACCGATGGACGTGCTTGGACGGAATACGTATCGTCCTCTACGACCTTGCCCGTGCTCGAAAGCGGCGAATCCATTTATATAAAATACCCCGAAACCGAAACACATTACGAAACTAATTATAAAAAGCTTACCAAGAATTAATTACCACAGAAAGAGGCGAGAGCATGCCAAAACTTAGAAGAGCTATATCTGCAGTTTTAGCCATATGGCTATGCGTGATGCTGGTCGCATTTACATATACTTGGGTCTCTCGTAACTGGACCCCAAGCATCAAAGGCGATGACATTAATATCGCAAGCTCGGGTGCGCTTGTTATAAGCATCCTTGGCGATAACGCGCCGGTTTACAAAGAGGTTTCGCTTAACGACGTTGTCGGCTTGGCGGTGGATAATTCGTTCACCTTTAAGCAGGTTTCCAGTCAAGATGGCGAAAACTTCTTCTGGAAGGACTTTTCTCCCACCGTTAACGGCGAGGACGACGCGATATTTTATAGAGTAGATCCTGTCGATACTCAAAAGAAGGACTATATCGAGGCGAGATTTTGTTTAAAGCTCGATGATTCGCTCGAAACGGCTAAATATATCTTTATCCATCCCGAAACGATAATTAGCTATTTTAACGAAAATCCCGATATGCCCGCGCTTAATAAGGCAATTAGAATTTCCTTAACCTATACCGAGGACGTAGTTAGCGAATCGGGCACCCAAACCTTTTCCGAAACGGTTATCCTTGCCGACCTTGGCGAAAACAACAACAGCGTTGTTAACGCGGAGGGGAGTAGCGCGCTTGACCCCAAATACCTTGCGGTTTTAAGCGATGCTGACGGAAAGACCGATGCCGACAATTCCGGTGCTTTGGGTTATCAAACCGTCTACGGCTTGGAATATTTTAATTGCGGCAGAACCTATTTCGATAAAGCAGACCCCTTTAACGAGCTTAACTATAGCTTTACAAGAGACCCCGAAAGAGCGTTGTTTACTCTTAACCCCGGCGAACAAAAATGGATTGACAAGTCGGATCGTAGCCATGTGTTCTGTGAGCCAAGGAGTTGGAACCCTGGATTGTCTTCCTAAGACCGCTTTGGCCTCC
>JAZRTL010000039.1:0-1104 GCA_045652025.1 Eubacteriales bacterium | reverse complement strand
GCAGAAGACGTTAAAAATAAATTCCCCGAAGGAAAGATTGGCGTAATTTTCCCCATCCTTTCTCGCAATAGATTTTCTATCTGCCTTAAGGGTATCGCTCGTGGCGTTAAAAAGATTGTTTTAATGCTCTCTTATCCTTCTGATGAAGTGGGTAACCATCTTATCGATTACGATTCTCTCGATAACGCCGGTGTTAACCCTTGGACCGACGTACTTACCGAAGCTAAGTATCGCGAGCTATTTGGCATTGTGAAGCACCCCTTTACCGGTGTTGACTATATTGAATATTATCGCGAGCTTATTGAATCTCAAGGTTGTGAAGCCGAAATTATTCTTGCTAACGATTGCCGCAAGATTTTAGATTATACCGATTCTGTTCTTACCTGCGATATTCATACAAGAGTTCGTACAAAGCGTTTGCTTAAGGCAGCCGGCGCAAAGACTGTATATGGACTTGACGATATTCTTAATGAATCTGTAAGCGGTTCCGGCTATAATAAGGAATACGGCTTACTTGGTAGCAATAAGGCAACCGAAGATACCGTTAAGCTCTTCCCGCGTGAATGCGAAGCAGTTGTTAATAAAATTGCTTCTATCCTTAATGAACGCACCGGCAAGAACGTAGAGGTTATGGTTTACGGCGACGGCGCATTTAAGGACCCCGTTGGTAAGATTTGGGAGCTTGCAGATCCTGTTGTTTCTCCTGCTTTTACCGCAGGTCTTGAGGGTCAACCCAACGAGGTTAAGCTTAAATATCTCGCGGATAACGATTTCAAGCACCTTTCCGGCAAGGAATTGAAGGACGCTATTAGCGATTATATTCGTAAGAAGGATGGCGACTTGGTTGGCCAAATGGTTTCCCAAGGTACCACACCTCGAAGACTTACCGACCTTATCGGTTCGCTTTGCGACCTAACCTCCGGTAGCGGCGATAAGGGTACACCTATCGTTTGGGTTCAAGGTTATTTCGATAACTATACCGTATAATTTAATTGTTTTAACCCCTTGGCTTCAACTGCCGAGGGGTTATTTTTTGTTCAAAATAGGGAAGTAATAGATGAGCAAATATTAGCACATATAGTTATAGTATAAGAAAAGAGAAAC
>JAZRTL010000038.1:0-5514 GCA_045652025.1 Eubacteriales bacterium | reverse complement strand
GAAATAACGCTATCGGTAATATTAATATTTATTCTTTTAAATGAATTATCGGCACCGTCAAGGACGGTGCCATTAATAATTTGCATTGATTATTTTCCTTCTAGATCTCTAATCATACGCTGGAGATTTTCGATACCGATGGTAATTGCCTCGATAGTGTCCTCCATACCCTCGAACTCGAGCGATACAAATCCATCGTAGCCCGAATTGCGAATTGCGCGGAGGATTTGGAAGGAGGGCACGTCGCCATGACCGAATATTGTGCTACGTCTATAATTACCGCCACGCGATTGGTTAAAGCCGCGGCCGGGGTTATAGGACATCCCCGAACGAACGAAAACGTCCTTTGCGTGAACGTGGACGATAAGCTCGAGCATTGCGGAAGCGGCGGTAACGTAGTTTTCGTCAACGCCACCAAAGTTGCCCATATCGCACAAGAAGCCATAGTTGGTATTATTAACCGCGGTAAACAATTCTACCATACGGTTACTATCTTGGAACAATCTGCCATGGTTTTCGGAGCAAGTCTTTACACCCTTGCTCTTTGCATAATCGGCAACCTTTGAGATTGCGGGAGCGATAATTTCGATAATTTTTTTATAGGTTTTAACCCCATCGTATTCGGGGTGGTAGCTCCAGCTAACGTCATGGCGCAAAAGCGGGATACCGCATTCGGAAGCGATATCGATATGCTTACAAACTCTTTCTACCTCGCGTTCGATATCGGTAGGTTGGAAGAAGTTTGCGCCCGTAGTATAGATAGGAGTTTCCAAGCCCTTTTCCTTTGCATATTCGGTAAGATTCTTTGCAAATTCAAGAGGGCTACTGCCATCGGGTGTGGTATCGTCAAGAACGAACTCAACGCCATCACAGCCCAATTCCTTAGTTTTATCTATTGCGCTAAAATGGGTAAAACCATCCTTACCATAGAGCTTATGGAAGCTATAAGTGCTTATACAACTTTTCATATTATTCACCTATAACGATTTCTCTTCCGGATTCGGCAGAATCATAGATTGCCTGAAGTATTCTTTGCATATCTACTGCCTGCTCGATAGGATAATTAGTGTTATGGTTATTATTAAGAACACATTCTGCAAAATGCTCGAGCTGAAGCTGCATTTTATCGTTACTTTGCGAAACGGTTACCTTATCATCGGAAAGGTAATCGTTTCGTTCGCCGTAGATCACCAAGGGTTCAACCGTTGCACCTGCTTTGGTGCCAACGATCAAGGTTTCGCTCTTATCGGGAGCGTTCATTGCCCAGCTTGCTTCAAACACCATAGTTGCGCCGTTTTCGAAATGGATTACGCCTGCGCCGGAATCTTCACAGTCGAACTGGTTATCAGGGCAGGATCTACCGTGCCAACGGGTAACACCCTTGGTTTGATAGTCGCCATGGGGATTATATACGTTAGCAGAAACGCGAACTGGCTTGGGGTTACCCATAAGATACCAAGCCGCATCGATACGGTGAACACCTATATCGATGATAGGGCCGCCGCCCGATGTCTTTTTATCTGTAAACCATCCGAGAGGAGTACCGCGGCGACGAACGTTAGAGGTTTTTGCATAATAAACGTCGCCCAATTCGCCACGGTCGAGCAAATCACGAAGATACATATTTTCGTAGCCAAAGCGAGAAGGAACGGCAAGATGGAAAATCACGTTATTTTCCTTAACCGCCTTTTACATACGGAGCGCATCGTCAAGATTCATTGCCAAAGGTTTTTCGCAGATAACGTGCTTACCTGCATTTGCAGCAGCGATAAGGCAGGGAGCGTGGGCATTATTCCAAGTGCAGATATCAACCGCTTGAATGTCTGCTTTTTCAAGCATTTCTTCGATAGAAGAATATACCTCCGGAATACCGTTTTCTTCTGCAACGCGCTTTGCACGTTCGAAATCGATATCGCAGATTGCAACGGGCGTTACGTTCCTACATTTTTTATATGCCGGAAGGTGACCGTATGCCGAAATATTACCAGCACCAACAACGCCAATTCTTAACTTTTCCATAAATTTAATCCTCTCATATAACCTATTATAGTTGCCATTAACACATTAGCACATCAAAGTAATTTTGTCAATCGTTTATACAACTTTACCCCGCTTTTTTACAAAACAAAAGGCAGGTACAAAACCTGCCTTTTATTATTAATTTTTTGCTTATTCAGCAGCAGCTTCTTCCTTCTTGGGAGCAGCTTTCTTTGCAGCCTTCTTTGCGGGCTTCTTTTCTTCGACCTTAGGTTCTTCCTTCTTTTCTTCCTTTACGGTGTAAAGAGATTCTGCACCTACGAGTTCGATGATAGCCATTTCTGCACCATCACCACGTCTAGGACCGATTTTAAGAACGCGGGTGTAACCGCCGTTTCTTTCGTCATAGAGAGGAGCGATCTTGGTGAAGAGTTTATAAACTACGCTTTCCTTCTTGAGGAATGCGAGAGCTTGTCTTTTAGCGACAAGGGTATTCTTCTTGCCGAGAGTGATCATTTTATCAGCAAGTGCGCTGACTTCGGCAGCACGAGTAACGGTGGTTTCGATTCTTCCCTTTTCGAGAAGGAAGGTAACCATACCTCTGAGCATAGACATTCTATGTGCAGTAGGTCTGCCTAATTTTCTTGTTCCGGGCATTTCCTTTGCCTCCTTATTTTAATGGTACGCCGTATTAGTCATCCGACTTTTTAAGCGACAATCCCAAGGATTGAAGCTTTTGGATAACTTCTTCGAGCGATTTTTTGCCGAGGTTTCTGACCTTGATCATATCTTCCTCGGTTCTGTTAGTAAGATCTTCAACGGTATTAATACCAGCTCTCTTAAGGCAGTTGAAGCTACGTACAGACATATCGAGTTCTTCGACAGTCATTTCGAGAACCTTTTCCTTCTTCGCCTCGGGACGATCTACAAGAATTTCTCTGTTCTTTGCTTCGTCGGAAAGGTTGATGAAGAGGTTAAGGTGTTCGTTGAGTATCTTCGATGCGAGCGAAACTGCTTCCTTAGCATCGATGGTACCGTTTGTAGTAACGTCAAGTTCGAGCTTGTCGTAATCGGTAATATTGCCAACACGGGTATTGGAAACCGTGAAATTAGCTTTGAGAACCGGGGTGAAGATAGAATCGGTATAAATTGTGCCGATTACAGGGTTTTCAACCGCGGCCTTGTTCTTCTCCGAGGAAACATATCCTCTGCCATGTTCGAAAGTAATCTCCATGAAGAAGGGCGCGCCTGTTTCAACAGTCGCAATATGGTGATCGGGATTGAGTATCTCGATATCCGAATCTACTTGAATATCGCCTGCAGTTACCTCACCACCGCGTACGTCAATTACGCAGCTTTTGGGCTGTTGGCAATACAATTTTGCTACGATACCCTTAACATTAAGTATGATTTCGGGTACGTCCTCGGTTACACCGGGAACGGTAGAAATCTCGTGAAGTACGCCGTCGATTCTAACGCTGGACGCTGCCACACCGGGAAGCGAGCTAAGAAGAACACGACGCAACGAGTTACCGAGTGTGATGCCATAACCTCTTTCAAGCGGTTCTACAACAAACAAACCATGTTTGCCGTCTTCGCTAAGCTCGGCAGTAACGATATTCGGTCTTTCGATTTCGATCATTCTGTTTTCCTCCTCTTATTGTTGGGACTCCTGCTATGCAGAAGTGATTATTTCGAATAAAGCTCGACGATAAGGTGTTCCTCGATCGGGAAATCTACATCTTCTCTCTTGGGAAGTTCCTTAATGGTGCAAACAATGTTTTGCTTGTCAACTTCCATCCAAGAAGGTACTGTCCTTGCGGTGATATTCTCGATAAGCACCTTGAACTTGTCACTCTTACGGCTGGTTTCCTTAAGTGCGATTACATCGCCTTTACGTACTTCGTAAGAAGGAATGTTTACCTTCTTGCCGTTTACGGTGAAGTGTCCGTGGAGAACGAGCTGGCGTGCTTCCTTACGGCTCTCAGCCATGCCCATACGATAAACTACGTTATCAAGACGGCGTTCGATCATTACGAGAAGGTTTTCACCAGTTTGACCTTCTTTTCTGTCTGCCTTCTTAAAGTAGTTCTCAAACTGCTTTTCCAGAATGCCATAGTACCTTTTAGCTTTCTGCTTTTCGCGAAGCTGAAGGCTATATTCCTTGACTCTTCTTCTACCGCTACCTGCGCCGTGTTGGCCGGGTGCTTGTGCTCTGCGGGAAAGTGCGCACTTATCGCTGGTGCATCTTTCTCCCTTAAGATAAAGCTTGCAGCCTTCTCTGCGGCAAAGGCGGCAGGAAGGTCCAGTATATCTTGCCATATTTTCCTCCGTTTAATGTTATACGCGACGTCTCTTAGGCGGTCTGCAACCGTTGTGAGGGATCGGCGTAACGTCTTTAATGAGTGTGATGTCGAGACCTGCTACCTGAAGTGCACGAATTGCAGCTTCTCTACCTTGACCGGGACCCTTAACGAAAACTTCAACAGTCTTCATACCGTGTTCCATAGCGGCCTTAGCAGCAGTTTCTGCAGCCATTTGTGCAGCAAAGGGAGTGGATTTTCTCGAACCTCTGTAACCAAGTTCACCAGCAGATGCCCAAGAAATTGCGTTACCCTTGGTATCGGTGATGGTTACGATGGTATTGTTGAAGCTAGACTGGATATGCGCCTGGCCTCTTTCGACATTCTTTCTTTCGCGACGTCTCTTGACAGCTGTTTTCTTCTGTACTTTTGCCATTGTTCGATATCCTCCTTTACTTCTTCTTGTTTGCGATGGTCTTTACGGGACCCTTGCGAGTTCTTGCATTGGTTTTGGTTCTCTGTCCGCGTACGGGGAGACCCTTCTTGTGTCTTGTACCGCGATAGCAATCGATTTCTACCATTCTCTTGATGTTAAGACCGATTTCTCTTCTGAGGTCGCCTTCTACAAGATAATCGTTTTCGATTACGTCACGAAGCTTTGCTACATCTTCCTCGGTGAGATCCTTAACACGAGTATCGGGGTTGATACCGGTCTTTTCGAGGATCTCGTTAGAACGTGCTCTACCTATACCGAAAATATAAGTAAGGCCGATTTCTACTCTTTTTGCATTGGGAAGATCTACGCCGGAAATACGAGCCATATTCTACTCTCCTATCCTTGTTTCTGCTTGTGTTTAGGATTTTCGCAAATAACCATTACTTTGCCTTTGCGCTTAATAATCTTACACTTTTCGCATATTTTCTTTACGGAAGGTTTTACTTTCATTTTGTACCTCCATTCAAATTACTTTGCTCTGAAAGTTATTCGTCCTTGCGACAAATCGTAGATTGATACTTCAACCGTTACTTTATCGCCGGGAACTACTTTAATATAGTTCATACGCATCTTTCCTGATAAGTGCGCTGTTACTATGTGTCCGTTTGTTAATTTTACCTTGAACACGGTATTGGGTAGTACTTCTGTTACTACGCCTTCGCATTCGATTACATCGCTTTTAGCCAGAATAATTCCTCCTTTGTTAAATCGGCAACTCTTCGTTATATGCGTTAACTG